>NZ_JBSVXD010000052.1:0-32520 GCF_054070755.1 Pseudomonas sp. SDO5591_S426
ATCACATGTAGGAGCTGCCGAAGGCTGCGATCTTTTGATCTTAAGCAGGCGCCGCTGCAACCTCTGGCTCAACCACGCCAACCAACCCATCCTTCATCCGCTGGGCATCGCGCACGAAACACCGCGAAGCCAGTACCAGAAACACCATGGTGAAAAACAGCGCCACCGGGATCAGGTACATCGCATCATGCAGGCCGACGGCCTTGAACGCTTCGGTCATCTGTTCGGCACCCGCCGCGAGCATCGCCGTATGGGCGAAATGGTCGGACAACGCGCCGACAACCACCGGCCCCAACCCACCACCCAACAGGTACAGCCCGGCGAAGAACAGCGCCATGGCCGTAGCCCGCAGGCGCGGCTCGACCACGTCCTGAATCGCCGTGTACACGCAGGTATAGAAGTTGTAGGCGAACAACCAGCCCAGGCTGAACACCGCGACAAACACGCCGATCTCGATGCGACCGGAGTGCAGCGCCCACGCCGTGCACACGGTGGAGATGATCAGACTGAACGCCGCAAACAGCAGACGGCCATTGGCGACACGCTGGTGGATCTTGTCTGCGATCCAGCCACCCAAAGTCAGGCCGACCAACCCGGTCACGCCGACGATAATCCCGGTCGCCACCGCCGCTTCCTGCAACGGCATCAGGAAATAACGTTGCAGCATCGGCACCAGGAACGAGTTGCAGGCATAGGTAGCGAAGTTGAAGCACAACCCGGCCATTACCAGCCACAAGAAGGTCGGCACTGCCAGAACACGGCGAATGGGCCGGTCCACGCGCTCTTGCGAGACTTGCACGCTTTCAGCGGCGCCGCGTTTCGGTTCCTTGATGAAAAACATGAAGACCGCGAGGATCAGCCCCGGCACCGCGGCAATAAAAAACGGTGCGCGCCAGCTGTCGAACGCCTTGACCATCGCACCGATGGTGAAGAAGGCCAGCAACAGCCCCAGCGGCAGCCCGAGCATGAAAATGCCCATGGCCCGCGCCCGGCGATGGGCCGGGAACAGGTCGCCGATCAGCGAGTTGGCGGCCGGCGCGTAGCTGGCTTCACCGATGCCGATGCCCATGCGCACGATCAGGAAACTCCAGAAACTGCCGACCATGCCGTTGACCGCGGTCAATCCGCTCCACGCCGCCAGCCCCCAACCCATCAGTTTGGCGCGCGAGCCCGTGTCAGCCATCCGCCCCAGGGGCAGGCCGGCAATGGCATAGACGATGGTGAAGGCAGTGCCGATGATCCCCAGTTGAAAGTCGCTGAGGTGCCATTCCATGCGGATCGGTTCGATGATGATGGCCGGGATGGTGCGGTCAAAAAAGTTGAACAGGTTGGCCAGGAACAGCAGGAACAGAATGCGCCAGGCATTCGCCGCTTGGGTCGAGTTCTGCATGGGTCCGTCTCTTTATTGTTATGAGGGGGCTTCGCTGCTCCCGGAATCTGCAATCTAGTCAGGCCGGTGAACGCTGTCTGTAATTATTCGTAAAGCTGATACCGGCTCATGGAGCCCGGCGCGGCCCATGCAACATTTTATTTCCAAACGCTCTAACGCCCATTCCAAAATGGTAGAGACCAATTTGCCACTACCGCTTGCGTTCCCCCCGTGGCCTCTATACTTCAAGACGTTCGCTGGCGCTCCTTTGCGCCGGTCAGGGAAACAACGATGGGGCGTGCTATGGAGTGGCTTGGTCTGCATTTCCTCACCGAGCTGCCAGAGAGTGGGCAGGTCGTGCTCAACTGCATACATGACCCTTTTCTGGTGCTGCTGGCTTTTCTGGTCGCCTGTGCTGGCAGCTTTGCCACACTGGACATGGCCGAGCGCGTCGCGCATGCGGAAAAACCCGCCTCCCGCAGGCTTTGGCGCTGGGTCGGTGCCGGATGTCTGGCCGGCGGAATCTGGGCCATGCACTTCATCGGCATGCTGGCATTGCAGGCGCCCATCAACGTGCACTACCAACTGCCCATCACGCTGATTTCCCTGTTGATCGCCCTGCTCGCATCGTGGCTGGCAATGCATACGCTCAGCCGCCCCGTCTTGAGTTTCTGGCAATGCCTCAAGGCTTCGGTCTTGATCGGCCTGGGCATTGCCACCATGCATTACGTCGGCATGTCCGCCCTGCGCTCGCAGGCGACGGCCTATTACCATCCTGGCTTGTTCACCCTGTCTATCGTAATCGCGATCGGCGCCAGCCTGGCCGCATTGCTGCTGGCGACCTACCTGCGCAACGGCACCGGCATGTTCCATCAGTTGCTCAAGTACAGCGCCAGCCTGGTGCTCGGGGCCGGCATCATCAGTATGCATTTCACCGGCATGGCCGCCTTCAATCTGGTGCTGCCCACCGGCAGCCTCCTGACCCAGCCCGGGGAAAACAATCACCTGCAACTGGGCCTGACGGTGGCCGTCATGACGCTGCTGATCATCGGCAGCAGCATCAGCGCAGCGCTGGCGGACAAGAAACTGCAACACAAGGAACATGACCTGCAGCGGGTCAATTCACTGCTCAGCCAACTGGATCAGGCGCGCATGTCCCTGCAACAGGTGGCGCACTACGATCCGCTGACCAACTTGATCAACCGCCGTGGGTTCAACCAGCTCTTCGCCGAGAAGCTCAGCGAGAAAACCCACGATGGCGGCATGCTCGCCGTGCTGTTCCTCGACATCGACCATTTCAAACGCATCAACGACAGCCTCGGTCATGATGCCGGCGACGAATTGCTCAAGGTGCTCGCCGGCCATATCAAAGGCTCGGTGCGCAGCCACGACGATGTGGTGGCGCGCTTCGGCGGCGACGAGTTCTGCATGCTCATCGACCTGCACGATCGCGAAGAAGCGCGACACATGGCCCAGCGGATCATGCAAAAAATGAAAGAGCCGATCGAGCTGGCCGGGCGGCGCATGGTCATGACCACCAGCATCGGTATCAGTCTGTTTCCCGAAGACGGCAAGACCTGTGATGAGCTGCTGAAAAATGCCGACCTGGCGCTGTATCAGTCCAAGGGCAGCGGTCGCAACGGCCTGAATTTCTTCAGCGCCAACCTCAAGGCCCGTGCCACGCTGGAACTGCAACTGGAAGAAGAACTGCGCCACGCCCTGCGCGAAGACGCCGGCCTGATGCTCTATTACCAACCGATCTACGACCTGAAAACCGGCCAGGTCAGCAAACTTGAGGCATTGATTCGCTGGCAACACCCGGTTCACGGCTTCCTCGCCCCGGACCGTTTCATCTCTATCGCCGAGGCCAACGGCCTGATCATCGAACTGGACAACTGGGTATTACGCAAGGCTTGTGAGGATCTGGGCGAGTTATCGCGTCAGGGTTGCGAAGAGTTGAAAATCGCCGTGAACTGCTCGCCCCTGAGCCTGGCCCGCGAAGAACTGGCGGGGCAAATCGAGCAGGCATTGCGCAGCGCCGGGGTAGCGCCGCAGCGATTGGAGCTGGAGGTCACCGAAAATGCGCTGATGGGCAACATCGCCGACACGCTGGAGCTGCTGCGACAGATTCGCGCCTTGGGCGTGTCGCTGTCGATCGATGATTTCGGCACCGGTTACTCGTCCTTGGCCTACCTCAAGCGCTTACCGCTCAACACATTGAAAATCGACCGTTCGTTTATTCAGGACATTCCCAGGTCGACCCAGGACATGGAAATCGTCCAGGCAATTATCGCCATGGCCCACACCCTGCACCTGGATGTGGTCACCGAGGGCGTCGAAACCTTCGAGCAATACCAGTTTCTCGAAAGCCACGGCTGTGACTTTGTCCAGGGCTACCTGCTCAGTCGCCCGGTGCCACTAACCGAACTGCATCCGGTACTGAACGAAATCAACCAGCGCCAGCGCTCTTATACCGTCACGACGTTGAGTCTGGTTCACGGTACATCCGCACTAATGTAGACGGGTCTTTTTCCAGATTTCCCTGCCCACCATGCAACCGCATCAGCTGTGCCGCCAGGCCACTGACCGGTGTTGCCGAGCCTTGCTCGCGGGAAAACTTCACTGCTGTGTCCAGATCCTTGAGCAAGGTGCGAACATGCCATTTCACCGGTTCAAAACGGCTTTCGGCCATTTGCGGGGCGAGGATCTGCAAGGGTTTTGAATCGGCAAAACCTCCGGCCAGCGCCTCGGCGATCAGGCTCGCATCGACCCCGGATCGCTCCGCCAGCGCCACCACTTCGGCAATCACCAATGCGTTGCAGGCCACGATCATCTGATTGCAGGCCTTGGTCACCTGCCCGGCTCCGACCGCCCCCATGTGTGTCACGCGCTGACCCAGACTCAGCAGTACCGGTTTGACGCGTTCAAGATCCGACGCTTCACCACCGACCATGATCGCCAGGCTACCGGCCTCGGCGCCGACCACGCCGCCAGACACCGGCGCATCCAGCCAGCTCATGCCGGTTTTGCTCGCGAGGGTTGCCGCCATTTCCCGGGTCGCGGTGGGTTCCAGGCTGGAAAAATCCACCAGCACCTGGCCGCTTTTCGCTCCCTCTGCAACGCCGTTCGCGCCAAACACCACGTCGTGCACCACCGAAGTGTCGGCCAGGCACAACATCACCACGTCGGCGTGCTGGCACAACTCGGCTGGAGTGGCGACCTGACGCGCGCCGGCCTCGACCAGTGGCGCACATTTGGCGGGATTGCGGTTCCATACCGTCAGCGGATAACCCGCGGCCAGCAAACGCCGGCACATTGGCAGTCCCATCAATCCGATCCCGGCAAACCCCAACGAAGGTAGCGTTGACATCATTTGGCCTCCTTTTTGATTAAAGATCGGCGAATCTTGGCCGATTTATCATGACTTAGGAAAGGATTCCCCCGAGCGACGCTCAGGCCATGGCTCTGACGCTTGGGCCAAATACGCGCTGATAAAAGACGCGAGTTCTCATTCCGTGACGGTTCGACGACAGCGTGTCGCCCGACCAACCAGCCCAGGTACATGGCGAACAATGACTTCTAAAAATACCCCGGCCACTGCGATTTCCGATCTGACGCTGAGCCCAGCGGCGAACAGCCCCGCACCGTCGAAGCCATTGACGCCGTCGCGCCCGCTGGCGACCCAGCAATATTTGTACTTCACCGAAACCAACACCGACCGCATCCTCGATAACCTCGACGGCCTGCGCGACATGGTGTTCCCGCGCGCGCCCCACCTGGAAGGCGACAGTGAACAGCACAGCGATCAGGAATTCCCGTCGGTGTGCCTGATCGGCCTGGGCCGCTGCGGTTCGAACATTGCGCTGGATGTCGCGGAGCTGGTGTACAACGCCCGCAAGTTCTACCTCAACGAATTCAACAACGAAGACCGCCTGTCGCCGGACAAACGCTACGCCGAAAAGGGCTACAGCCCGGCAAAGTGGATTCGCAACAGCCTGCGCCTGATTCCGAACAAGGCGACCAAACCGGTGTTCCTGGTGGAGCCGTTGGTCATGCTCGGCGACCTGGACAAAGACATCGCCGGTCGCATCCGTTTCTCGCGCAAGGGCGAAAAAAGCGGCTTCCTGCGCGACTACAGCAAAATGAAAATCATGGACTTGTCGGAAGTCCACGCCGGTGGTGCCGGTAACGCGCCGATCCTCGGCCAGTACCTGGCCAAGATCATCCTGAACAAGGACACCCAGCGTTTCTCCAGCCCCGACTGGAAGATGATTCACTCGTACCTGATCGACAGCTGCGGCATCAAGGCCAACCAGTCGCGCCTGTACTTCTCGATCTTCAGTGCCGGCGGCGGTACCGGTTCGGGTATGGCTTCCGAATTCGGCCTGGCCCAACAGCACTCGTACATGAACAAGACGTTCGACACCAAGCCGATGGACGAGCACGACGGCAAGAGCGGTCATTCGTTCGTCTTCGAGCCGATCTTCACCAGCGGCATCTGCGTCCTGCCGAACATTTCCGATCACCGCAGCGAAATGTCCGAAGCGCTGCACATCAACGCCGGTCGCCTGTTGTGCAAATACCTGTCGGAGGAATGGGACTTCTCCTACAACTTCGCCAATGAAGACAGCAGCGAAGCCAGCGTCATGGGCCGCATCCGCCCATGGAACGCCATGATGCTGATCTCCAACGACATCATGCGTTATGCCGAAGAAAATGATGACGGCAACATCCAGAACATTGATGTCAATGCGATGGAAAAGCACGCCAACCAGTACATCTCGCAGCAGATCTTCAACATTCTGACGGCGCAAGCGGTCACGACTGATTACGACCAGAACTATTTCCGCCGTGCCGGCATCGACATCGGCGAAACCATTCGCCTGGACGCCAACGACCTGTTCATGAGTCTGGCGGGGCCGGTGGCGATTGCCTACGCCGAATCCGTGGTGCCGGAAACACCGCCGCCGAGCAGCGACAAATTCAAGGTGTTCGAGAAAGAGCCACAGCGCCTGAACATCGACGACTTGTTCTTCCGTTCGATCGACCTGCCGCACTTCAACAAAGTCACCCAGGCCATCGAAGGCATCAGCCTGCTGCCGATCGAATCCAAGCGCTACCGCGCGTCGCTGGAGCAGTACAAGAATTCGGGTTATGACGCCGCCGCCCTGCACGACCTGCACTTCTTCAAGAACTGCTCGTCGGTGGTGTCGATCGTCTCGCTGCCGAAGGATTACAAGCTGTCCTACATGGACCTGAACCGGCTCAAGACTCATCTCAACAGCCTGTTCCCCAACACCACGCTCAAGCGCTACGCGCTGGTGATCGGCGCCTCGGCCAACCTGTCGCTGACCACCCTGATCGCCAAGAGCCCATGCCTGTCCGACGATTTCCTGACGCTGATCGTGGCGTTCATCAAACGTTGCTTCGCGAAAAACCCGTACCGCTTCGACGAGACGCTGGACAACTCGATCCTGGACTTCATCATCAATGAACACTTTGACGAAGACCTGATCGACGACCTGCTCAATGAGTTCGAGAACCCGGCGAAGATCCTCGATACCAACTGGTACGCGATCAAACCGATGTACGAGAAGAAGTACCGCGAACTGATCAACGACAAGGACAAGTTCGTCTCGATCAACGACATCCGCCTGTCGCGCGATTGCGTGAAGAAAGCGATCAAGTACCTGCGCGAGATCTATCGTCATCGCATTGGCAAGACCAAGGTTATTTCGTTGAATAACCATACGGGCAAGACGTTTTCGGTCTGATCCAGAACCGAGTTGCCCCAATCGCTGGCAAGCCAGCTCCCACAGGTTCGTGGTGTACGCTCCGGACATTGTGGGAGCTGGCTTGCCAGCGATGAGGCCCTGAAATTCACTGAAAATTTCAGTCATACCAACATCCAGAAACAATTAAGCAGCCCTCAGGCTGCTCGCTCAACTGTTCCCGTTACGTTTACGTCACCGTGAGGCTGTGGCCTTTCTCTACGGCAACGTGCCATCACGCTACTCGGCTACACACTTTTACCGGATAGCAGCGCGCACCAAACAGGTGCGCACATTCATGCCTCCGCTCTTTCCTGGATCATAATCCACGGCGAAACGACCACTGCCCACAACTCTGGATCACGTTCGAAAAGATCCAGCGCCCGCGTTTCAGACAGCTTCGCGACCTTGTCTTCGGCCAGCCAGGCAGCCACTTTCTCGCCTTCATCAGTCGCTACAGCCTCAGCCGCCGCGATCAAATCCAGGCTTGGGTCGACCCACAATAGGGCACCCTTGGCGAAGAACGGCTCCAACTCCTTCCAGGTAATAGATGCGGTTTCACCAAGCAGCTTGGCATAGAGGGTGCTAGGTTCTTCAGTCATGGGTCCGGTCCGGAAAAGAAATCGACGCAATGATAACGTCGGTGGTCCGGCAGAAAAACCCAGATGCAATTTGCATCACTGAACGAAAAGCGCAGGAAAGCCAAGGAATGCACGGAATCTGGCTATAAGCCCGTCAAACCCCCGCCGCAATTCTGTCTTTTTCTTTCAAAAAGGCGACACCCCCAAGTTTTGCCCCCTGGCGCCAGCTTCCCAGGCTGACAATCGGCGCTCTACACTGTACCGGTACAGTTGCCGAGGGGCATTTCCGGGGGATGTCGTAGATATCTGACCCGGTTCTATCGCCTACGGCGCCAGGACTATAAAAACTACAACAGTAAGAGTGGAGCACTATGACTAAGGCTACTAAGCAGATTTCCAAACTGTTTGCCGCTATGGTTCTGGCCGGGGTTGCCAGCCATTCGTTCGCAGCTGACACCATCAAGATCGGCATCGCCGGCCCTAAAACCGGTCCTGTAGCCCAATACGGCGACATGCAGTTCAGCGGCGCCAAAATGGCCATCGAACAGATCAACGCCAAAGGCGGCGTAGACGGCAAGAAACTCGAAGCCGTTGAATACGATGACGCCTGTGATCCAAAACAAGCGGTAGCGGTAGCGAACAAGGTCGTCAACGACGGCGTCAAGTTCGTGGTCGGCCACCTGTGCTCCAGCTCCACTCAACCGGCTTCGGACATCTACGAAGACGAAGGCGTGATCATGATCACCCCGGCTGCCACCAGCCCGGACATCACCGCCCGTGGTTACAAAATGGTGTTCCGCACCATCGGTCTGGACAGCGCCCAGGGCCCTGCCGCCGGTAACTACATCGCCGACTTCGTAAAACCGAAGATCGTTGCTGTTCTGCACGACAAACAGCAATACGGTGAAGGCATCGCTACCGCCGTTAAAACCACTCTTGAGAAGAAAGGCACCAAGGTTGCCGTGTTCGAAGGCATCAACGCCGGCGACAAAGACTTCTCCTCGATCATCGCCAAGCTCAAGCAAGCCAACGTCGACTTCGTCTACTACGGCGGCTACCACCCGGAGCTGGGTCTGATCCTGCGTCAATCCGCGGAAAAAGGCCTGAAAGCCAAGTTCATGGGTCCGGAAGGCGTGGGTAACGACTCCATTTCGCAGATCGCCAAGGACGCTTCCGAAGGCCTGCTGGTGACCCTGCCGAAATCCTTCGACCAGGATCCTGCCAACATTGCCCTGGCTGACGCGTTCAAGGCCAAGAAAGAAGACCCGAGCGGTCCGTTCGTATTCCCGGCCTACTCGGCTGTGGAAGTGATCGCCGACGGCATCAAGGCTGCCAAGTCTGAAGACACCGCCAAAGTGGCTGCTGCCATCCACGCCGGCACCTTCAAAACCCCTACCGGCGACCTGAGCTTCGACGAGAAAGGCGATCTGAAGGACTTCAAATTTGTGGTTTACGAGTGGCACTTCGGCAAACCAAAAACTGAAGCCAAGCCTCAGTAAGGCCTTGCCTGACTGACTGCCAATAAAGCCCACGGCGTGCCGTGGGCTTTGTTTTACGAACGTACCTGGGCCGCGCTGGCGTGATCCGCTAGTCTCCCCACCTGAAAATCTCAAAACCGTCATCAGCGGTTCGCTGGCAAACCCCGAATTCGAAGTGGATGCAGATCCACGGGGCTCGGGCGGGAAAATGACTCCACCAGTGAAATGCGTATCAGGTTTTTAGGAGCGCTGTAATGCCTGACATCTATCACTTCTTCCAACAGCTGGTTAATGGCCTGACCATTGGCAGCACGTATGCCCTGATCGCCATCGGCTATACGATGGTTTACGGCATCATTGGAATGATCAACTTCGCCCACGGCGAGGTGTACATGATCGGTTCCTACGTGGCGTTCATCGCCATCGCCGGGCTGGCCATGCTGGGACTCGACAGTGTTCCGCTGTTGATGACCGCCGCTTTCCTGGCGACCATTGTCGTCACCAGTGCCTACGGCTACAGCATCGAACGGATCGCCTACCGCCCCTTGCGCGGCAGCAACCGTCTGATCCCGCTGATTTCCGCCATCGGCATGTCGATCTTCCTGCAGAACACGGTTCTGCTGGCGCAAGACTCCAAGGACAAATCCATCCCCAACCTGATTCCGGGCAACTTTGCCTTCGGGCCAGGTGGCGCACATGAAGTGCTGATTTCCTACATGCAAATCGTGGTGTTCGTGGTGACCCTGGTCGCCATGCTCGGCCTGACGCTGTTCATCTCCCGCTCTCGCCTGGGTCGCGCCTGCCGCGCCTGCGCCGAAGACATCAAGATGGCCAACCTGCTGGGTATCAACACCAACAACATCATCGCCCTGACCTTCGTCATCGGTGCCGCGCTGGCGGCCATCGCGGCCGTGCTGCTGAGCATGCAATACGGCGTGATCAACCCGAACGCCGGTTTCCTGGTCGGCCTCAAGGCCTTCACCGCAGCAGTACTGGGCGGTATCGGCAGTATTCCGGGCGCCATGCTCGGCGGTCTGGTACTGGGTGTGGCAGAAGCCTTCGGTGCCGATATCTTCGGCGACCAGTACAAGGACGTCGTGGCCTTCGGTCTCCTGGTTTTGGTGTTGTTGTTCCGGCCAACCGGCCTGCTGGGCCGTCCGGAGGTTGAGAAAGTATGACTAGGAATCTTAAACAGGCGCTGTTCAGCGCCTTGCTGGTGTGGGCCGTTGCCTACCCGGTACTGGGT
Source organism: Pseudomonas sp. SDO5591_S426 (assembly GCF_054070755.1). Classification (NCBI taxonomy): domain Bacteria; kingdom Pseudomonadati; phylum Pseudomonadota; class Gammaproteobacteria; order Pseudomonadales; family Pseudomonadaceae; genus Pseudomonas; species Pseudomonas sp. SDO5591_S426. The sequence continues at coordinate 10,446 of NZ_JBSVXD010000052.1, forward strand.
CTGAAGCTGACCATCGTCGGCATCAACCTCGAAGTTCATGGCACCAGCAACGCTACCCTGATCACCATCGCCGTCTGTTCGGTGCTGATGTTCCTGCGCGTATTGTTCGACCAGCAGATCAGCTCGGCCTGGCGCTCCTCGCCAAGCATGCCGCTGATTCCGGCCAAGGCCAGCAATTTCCTGACCCTGCCGACCACGCAACGCTGGATCATCATTGCGCTGATCGCCGGCGCGCTGGTCTGGCCGTTCTTCGGCTCCCGTGGCGCGGTGGACATTGCGACGCTGGTCCTGATCTACGTGATGCTGGGCCTGGGCCTGAACATCGTGGTCGGCCTCGCCGGCTTGCTCGACCTCGGTTACGTCGGCTTCTACGCCGTAGGCGCCTACAGCTACGCGCTGCTGTCACACTACTACGGCCTGAGCTTCTGGATCTGCCTGCCGATCGCCGGCCTGATGGCGGCCACTTTCGGCTTCCTGCTGGGCTTCCCGGTGTTGCGTCTGCGCGGTGACTACCTGGCGATCGTGACCTTGGGCTTCGGCGAGATCATCCGTTTGTTCCTGCGGAACCTGACCGGTCTCACCGGTGGTCCGAACGGCATCAGCAACATCGAGAAACCAACATTCTTCGGCCTGACGTTCGAACGCAAAGCTGCCGAAGGCATGCAGACGTTCCATGAGTACTTTGGCCTGGAATACAACTCGATCAACAAGGTGATCTTCCTTTACCTGGTTGCGCTGTTGCTGGCTCTCGGTGCACTTTTCGTCATCAATCGCCTGCTGCGCATGCCTCTGGGTCGTGCCTGGGAAGCGTTGCGTGAAGACGAAATCGCCTGCCGTGCACTGGGTCTCAACCCGACCATCATCAAACTGTCGGCCTTCACCCTGGGCGCGAGCTTCGCCGGTTTCGCCGGCAGCTTCTTCGCGGCCCGTCAGGGTCTGGTGACGCCGGAGTCCTTCACCTTCATCGAGTCGGCGATCATCCTCGCCATCGTGGTGCTGGGTGGCATGGGCTCGCAGCTGGGCGTGATCCTCGCTGCCGTGGTGATGATCCTGCTGCCGGAAATGATGCGTGAGTTCAGTGAGTACCGCATGTTGATGTTCGGTGCCTTGATGGTACTGATGATGATCTGGCGCCCTCAGGGTCTGCTGCCCATGCAACGTCCTCACATGGAGCTGCGCAAATGAGCCGCGAGATCCTTAAAGTAGAAAACCTGAGCATGCGCTTCGGCGGCTTGCTGGCGGTCAACGGCGTGGCCTTGAGCGTCAAAGAGAAACAAGTGGTTGCCCTGATCGGCCCCAACGGCGCCGGCAAGACCACCGTATTCAACTGCCTGACCGGTTTCTACAAGCCGAGCGGCGGCAGCATCCTGCTCGACGGCGAGGCGATTGAAGGCCTGCCGGGCCACAAGATCGCCCTCAAAGGCGTGGTGCGTACGTTCCAGAACGTGCGGTTGTTCAAGGACATGACCGCGGTCGAGAACCTGTTGATCGCCCAGCACCGTCACCTGAATACCAACTTCCTGTCCGGCCTGTTCAAGACCCCGGCGTTCCGCAAAAGCGAGCGCGAGGCCATGGACTTCGCCGAGTTCTGGCTGGAAAAGGTCAACCTGAAAGAGTTCGCCAACCGCCCGGCCGGCACCCTGGCCTACGGTCAGCAACGTCGTCTGGAAATCGCTCGCTGCATGATGACCCGCCCGCGGATCCTCATGCTCGACGAACCGGCCGCCGGCCTGAACCCGAAGGAAACCGAAGACCTGAAAGCGCTGATCAGCATGTTGCGTGAAGAGCACAACGTGACCGTGCTGCTGATCGAACACGACATGAAACTGGTCATGAGCATTTCCGACCACATCGTCGTGATCAACCAGGGCACGCCTCTGGCCGACGGTACGCCGGAACAGATCCGCGACAATCCTGAAGTGATCAAAGCCTACCTGGGGGAAGCGTAAATGCTGCAGTTCGAAAACGTTTCCACCTTCTACGGCAAGATCCAGGCCCTGCACAGCGTCAACGTCGAAGTCCGCCAGGGCGAGATCGTGACCCTGATCGGCGCCAACGGTGCCGGCAAGTCCACGCTACTGATGACCCTGTGCGGTTCGCCGCGCGCCCACAGCGGCAGCATCCGCTATATGGGTGAGGAACTGGTGGGTCAGGACTCTTCGCAGATCATGCGCAAGAGCATCGCCGTGGTGCCGGAAGGTCGTCGGGTGTTTTCCCGGCTGACCGTGGAAGAGAACCTGTCCATGGGCGGATTCTTCACGGCGAAAGGCGACTATCAGGAACAGATGGACAAGGTCCTCGGACTTTTCCCACGCCTGAAAGAACGCTTCAGCCAGCGCGGCGGCACCATGTCCGGTGGCGAACAGCAAATGCTTGCGATCGGCCGTGCGCTGATGAGCAAACCCAAGCTGCTGCTGCTAGACGAGCCTTCGTTGGGTCTGGCGCCGATCATCATCCAGCAGATCTTCGATATCATCGAACAGCTGCGCAAGGACGGTGTGACGGTGTTCCTGGTCGAGCAGAACGCTAACCAGGCACTGAAAATCGCTGACCGTGCCTACGTTCTGGAGAACGGCCGGGTAGTGATGACAGGCACCGGCGAAGCGCTGCTGACCGATCCGAAAGTGCGCGATGCGTACCTCGGCGGCTAAGCCTTTGCGGTAAACAAAAAAACGGCCTTCGGGCCGTTTTTTATGCCTGCGAATAAGATCGGTGTAGGAGCTGCCGCAGGCTGCGATCTTTTTACTTTGATCTTTCTTGTTCTCAGAGAATCAAGATCAAAAGATTGCAGCCTTCGGCAGCTCCTACAAGGTCCGTGGGGGTTCAAAGCCTGTCCAGCGCCTCCCCACTCCTCTTGAACCACCCCATCAAATAATCCGCCAACACCTGCGTGCGTTTTGGCAATCCACCCTGATACGGATGCACCAGGTACATCGGCATGCTCCGGGTCTGATAATCGCGCAGGAGCCAGCGTAAACGGCCGTCAGCCAATTCCGCCGGTAGCAAATAGGACGGCAGGCGCGCAATGCCGGCACCGGCCAGTGCAGCTTTTTTGAGCAGGCTGTAATGGTTACTGGCGAACGGTCCCGACACACGCACCCGCAGCAATTCATGTTGCTGGTGATACAGCCATTCTTCGCGGCCGCTGTAGTGGCTATTGAGCAAACATTGGTGCTCAGCCAGGGACTGCGGGGTCGAGGGCTCGCCATGTTGCTCAAGGTATGCCGGGCTGGCGCAGGTCAGCTCGTGCCAAGCCAACAGCGGCCGCGCAACCAGACGCTCGTCATTTCCGACGTCGGAGCGAACCGCCAGATCAAAGCCTTCGCGGGACAAGTCACGATAGTTGTTACTGAGATCGAGCTCGATCTGCACCTGCGGGTATTTCGCGGAGAATTCCAGCAACAGACCATCGAAAAAGGTTTCCCCGAGCGACACCGGAACCGTCATGCGCACCGGACCGACCATGTCGTCTTTCAACCGCGCCAGCGCCTGACGCGCCCGTTCGACTTGAACCACCAGTGCCTGGGCCTGTGGCAACAACGCCGCGCCCGCCGCCGTCAGGCTCAAGCGCCGTGTAGTGCGCTGCAACAGGACCACGGAAAACTGCGCTTCCAGCTGACTGATGCGCTTGGACAATTGCCCCTTGCTGCAACCGAGTTGCTGAGCGGCCAAGGTAAAGCTGCCCGCCTCGACCAGTACCGCAAACGCCGCCAGATCATCCATTTCGCTCATGGATTGTTTCCAATAGAAAACCAAAGGTTGCCTATTAGCACGCTTATCCACAGAAAAAACCACTCTAAACTGAAACCTCAATCAACCCACTTGAGGATCAGTACCCATGAAAATTCTTTTGATCGGCGCGGGCGGCACCATCGGATCGGCCGTCGACAAAGAACTGTCGCAACGTCACGAAATCATCCGCATCGGCCGCAACAGCGGTGATTTTCAGGTGGATATCAGCGACAGCGCTTCGATTCGCAAACTGTTCGAGCAGACCGGCAAGTTCGACGCACTGGTCTGCGCTGCGGGCAACGTGACCTTCGCACCGCTGGCCGAAATGACCGAAGAGAGTTTTGCCCTGGGCCTGAAGGACAAACTGATGGGTCAGGTCAACCTGGTGCTGATCGGCCGCGAGTTCGCCAATGACGGCGCGTCGTTCACCCTCACCACCGGCGTGCTCAGTCACGACCCGATTCGCAGCGGCGCCTCGGCAGCACTGGTCAACGGTGCGCTGGACAGCTTTGTCCGCGCCGCGGCCATCGAACTGCCGCGCGGCCTGCGAGTGAACTCGATCAGCCCCAACGTCCTGGTCGAAGCCATGGGCAAATACGCGCCGTACTTCCGTGGTTACAAACCGGTTCCTGCAGCGGATGTGGCGCTGGCCTACGCCAAAAGTGTCGAAGGCCTGCAAACGGGTCAGACCTTTCACATCTGAAGATCAAAAAGATCGCAGGCTGCGCCAGCTCCTACAGAGGTATGCGTGTTTCCAGTAGGAGCTGCCGAAGGCTGCGATCTTTCAGTATCCATACAAAGTGGAAACGATAACGGGTTGTGATGAACGGTCAGCCTGAGTAACGTGGCGGCACTTGTCAGGAGACCCCAAGATGCGTGTTGCCCGTTCCCTAGTCCTTGTTGCCCTGCTTCCGCTGTTCGCCGCCTGCCAGTTGCTGGATGGCTCGCGTGAAAGCGCCTCCCACGTTGGCCAGACCCGCATGCAAGGCCAGTTGACGGCGGCGGACGGCAAGCTGATGTTCCAGCCGTGCGGCGACCAGCGTCGTTATGTGGTCAACGACACGGGCGGCACCAGCGTGCTGCAACAGGCCGCGAGCCTGGCCGATGCCCAGGGCAAGCTGTTCGCCGATGTGCGCGGGCGGATCGTTGCCGGCAACGGCGACGGCCAGCTTGATCTGGAAACGCTGTACCGTGTCGAGCGCTCGGGCAATGCCTGTGAAGATCCCAACTTTAAGCTGCTGATCCTGCGCGCCGCCGGCCACGCCCCGGAGTGGAACGTGAAAGTCAGCGGCAAAGGCATGGTGATCGACCGCGCGGGCCAGCCGCCATTGGCCGTGCCCTACGTCGAAGAGCAACTGGGCGATGGTCGCTTCAACCTCAGCACCGAAGCCAACAATCAGCACATCGAACTGTGGGTCGCACCGCAGCGCTGCGTCGACAGCAGCACCGGCAGCATTCAGCACATGACAGCCGAACTGCGTATCGATGGCCAGGTGCAGCGCGGTTGCGGGTATTTCGGCGGATCGCGCGACGACTGATCGTTTAAGCCTCACGTGGCGGGGCCGTTGGAGCTTATAATCGCCGGCTTCAAACGCCCTGGCGCAGTTGTGCGCCCCGCGAACCGGATCCCGCCATGTTACGAATTACCGAACTCAAGTTGCCGATCGACCATCCCGAAGAAGACCTGCGCCCTGCCATCGTGCAGCGTCTGGGCATCGCCAGCGATGATTTGCTCGATTTCACCTTGTTCAAGCGCAGCTACGATGCGCGTAAAAAGTCCTCCGAACTGTGTTTCATCTACACCATCGACCTCGAAGTTCGCGATGAGGCGGCGGTGCTGCACAAGTTCGCCGATGACCGTAACGTCAACGTGGCACCGGATGTCAGCTACAAGGAAGTCGGCCAGGCACCGGCCGATCTGAGCGCTCGCCCGATCGTCGTCGGGTTCGGTCCGTGCGGGATTTTCGCCGGGTTGCTGCTCGCACAAATGGGCTTCAAGCCGATCATCCTCGAACGCGGCACCGAAGTGCGTCAGCGCACCAAAGACACCTGGGGCCTGTGGCGAAAAAGCGTGCTCAACCCCGAGTCCAACGTGCAGTTCGGCGAAGGCGGCGCGGGGACCTTCTCCGACGGCAAGCTCTACAGCCAGATCAAGGACCCGAAATTCATTGGCCGCAAAGTCCTGCACGAGTTCGTCAAGGCCGGCGCGCCGGAAGAAATCCTCTATGTCAGCAAACCGCACATCGGCACGTTCCGACTGACCGGTGTCGTGGAAAACATGCGTGAGCAGATTCGCGCCCTCGGCGGTGAAGTGCGCTTCCAGCAGCGCGTCACCGACGTACTGATCGAAGACGGCCAACTGGTCGGCGTCGAACTCAACGGCGGCGAGCAGATTCATTCGAAACACGTGATCCTGGCCCTCGGCCACAGCGCCCGCGACACCTTCCGCATGCTCCACGGTCGCGGCGTGTACATGGAGGCCAAACCGTTCTCGGTGGGTTTCCGTATCGAGCACCCGCAATCGCTGATCGACCGCGCGCGCCTGGGCAAGTACGCCGGCCACCCGAAACTCGGCGCCGCCGACTACAAACTGGTGCACCACGCCAAGAACGGCCGTTCGGTCTACAGCTTCTGCATGTGCCCGGGCGGTACCGTGGTGGCGGCGACTTCCGAGCCAAATCGTGTTGTGACCAACGGCATGAGCCAGTACTCGCGTAACGAACGTAACGCCAACTCCGGGATCGTCGTCGGGATTACCCCGGAAGTCGATTATCCGGGCGGCCCGCTGGCCGGCATCGAATTGCAGGAGCGCCTGGAGTCCCACGCCTTTGTGCTGGGCGGCAGCAACTACGAAGCCCCGGCGCAACTGGTTGGCGACTTCATCGCCGGCAAGCCGTCCACCCAGCTGGGCAGCGTCGAACCGTCCTACAAGCCGGGTGTCGCCTTGGGCGATCTGGCCTTGGCTTTGCCAGACTTCGCCATCGAAGCGATTCGCGAAGCATTGCCGGCGTTCGAGAAGCAGATCCGCGGTTACTCGTTGCACGACGCGGTGTTGACCGGGATCGAGACCCGTACCTCATCGCCATTGCGGATCACCCGCAACGAGTCGATGCAAAGCCTGAACGTGAAGGGCTTGTTCCCGGCCGGTGAAGGCGCGGGTTATGCGGGCGGGATTCTGTCGGCAGGTGTCGACGGGATTCGGATTGCCGAGGCTGTGGCGCGGGATATCCTCGGCCTGGAAGCCTGATCAACACTATCTGATACAACACAAAACCCTGTGGGAGCGGGCTTGCCCGCGATAGCGTTAGATCAGCCAACAAATTTGTTGGATGTGATGCCGCCATCGCGGGCAAGCCCGCACACAGGTTTACTCAGCGTCTATGAGTTCAGATATTGGCGCGCAAAATCGAAGCCGGTAGCGCCTCACCGCGCTCAACCGTCGCCCTCACCGCATCAATCAACCCGCTCAGCTCATACCCCTGTGCCTTGAGCCATTTTGGATCGTAATAGGTCGTGGCATAACGCTCGCCGCTGTCACACAGAATCGCCACCATCGACCCCGCCTCTCCCGCCGCTTTCATGTGCTGAGCCGCCATCAATGCGCCGATCAGATTGGTCCCGCTTGATCCGCCTACGTGCCGACCCAAGCGCTCAGCCAGGTAATGCATCGCCGCCAGCGACAACGCATCCGGCACCTTGACCATCGCGTCGATCACCTTGGGCAAAAACGACGCTTCCACCCGCGGCCGGCCAATGCCTTCAATGCGCGAACCATGGTCGAGACGCATGCTGGCATCGCCGGTCTGGTAGTAATCGAAAAACACCGAGCGCTCGGCATCGGCGCACAGCACTCGGGTGCCGTGTTGGCGATAACGCACGTAGCGGCCCAGCGTCGCAGTCGTGCCGCCGGTGCCGGGGCTGGAAATCAGCCAGCTCGGTTCCGGGTGCTGTTCGAAACGCATCTGCTGGAAGATCGACTCGGCGATGTTGTTGTTCGCCCGCCAGTCGGTCGCGCGCTCGGCGTAGGTGAATTGGTCGATGAAATGCCCGTCGTGCTCACGGGCCAGTCGCTCGGATTCGGCGTAGATCTGCGTCGGGTCGTCCACCAGGTGGCTTTGCCCGCCGTAAAAGGCGATTTGCGCGATCTTTTCCTTGGACGTGGTTGCCGGCATCACCGCAATGAACGGCAAGCCGAGCATGCGCGCGAAGTACGCTTCGGAAATCGCCGTCGAACCGCTGGACGCTTCAATGACCGGCGCTCCAGGTTTGAGCCAGCCGTTACACAACGCATAAAGAAACAGCGAACGCGCCAGCCGATGCTTGAGGCTGCCGGTGGGATGGCTGGATTCATCCTTGAAGTACAACTCGATGCCCGGAAAACCCGGCAGCGGCAATGGGATCAGATGGGTGTCGGCGCTGCGCTGGAAGTCGGCTTCGATGATCCGGATGGCTTCGCGGGACCACTGTCGGTTGTCGCTCATGATGGTTTTCTCGTTGAATCGGGCAGAGGTCGGCCTCTCGGTGCAAGGCTCAGCCTTAAAGCTTAGGAAAAAACCTACATCACGCACAGATACAGCTGAGGTCCAATACGCTTGGCAACTGCTAGGCTCAGGTCCGTAGCCTTGGATCGCTTGTAACGACATATAACAAAAAAGAATATAACTTTTGTTTTAACAACTAACAGCAATTGTTAGGGTGTAACACCCTTTGAATTCACAGATGGAGAGCGACCTTGCCTCTGCGTAGCACTTTCACGCGTTTCTTTCAGTTGGAAGCTGCCAGCGGTCTGTTACTGATCGCTGCGGCAGTTCTGGCTCTAATCATCAACAACTCGCCACTGTCGTGGCTGTACAACGGCCTGCTGGAAACCCCGGTGGTCGCCCAGGTCGGCGCCTTGCAGATCGCCAAGCCACTGCTGTTGTGGATCAACGACGGCCTGATGGCGATGTTCTTCCTGCTGATCGGGCTGGAAGTGAAACGTGAAGTTCTCGACGGACAACTGTCCAAGCCGTCACAGATTGTCCTGCCCGGTGCGGCGGCCATCGGCGGCATGGTCGTGCCGGCGCTGATCTACTGGTTCCTCAACCGCGATAACCCGGCGGCCCTGAGCGGTTGGGCAATCCCGACCGCCACCGACATCGCTTTCGCCCTTGGCGTGCTGGCACTGTTGGGCAAACGGGTTCCGGTGTCGCTGAAGCTGTTCCTGATGACCCTGGCGATCATCGACGACCTCGGCGCGATCATCATCATTGCGATCTTCTATTCCGGCGCACTGTCGACCCTGTCCCTCGCGCTGGCCGCAGCTTGCATCGCGACGCTGATCGGTATGAACCGGCTCGGCGTGGTCAAGCTCGGGCCCTACATGATCATTGGTTTGATCCTGTGGGTCTGCGTACTCAAGAGCGGTGTGCACGCCACGCTGGCGGGTGTGACCCTGGCATTCTGCATTCCGTTGCGCACGAAAAACGCCGAGCCTTCGCCGCTGCTGACCCTCGAACATGCGCTGCACCCGTGGGTGGCCTACGGCATCCTGCCGCTGTTCGCCTTCGCCAACGCCGGCCTGTCCTTGAGCGGCGTCACCGTCGACAGCTTCACCCACGACGTACCGATGGGCATCGCGGTCGGCCTGTTGCTGGGCAAAGCCGTCGGTGTGTTCGGCCTGACCTGGCTGGCGGTAAAAATCGGCATCGCCGCCCTGCCCCAAGGCGCCAATTGGGGCCAGATCCTGGGCGTGGCGATTCTCTGCGGCATTGGTTTCACAATGAGCCTGTTCGTCGGCTCCCTGGCCTTCGAGCCGGGTGTCAGCGACTACGCCGGAATGGACCGCATGGGGATTCTGACTGGCTCGATTCTGGCTGCATTGATCGGTTATGCGGTGACTGCGATGGCAAGTCGCAAGAACACTGCCCTGCCCTCCTAAGAAACAGGGACAACTCCTAACGTCTTTCAAGACGCGTCCTACAGCCACGCTTTGTCCCGTTCGTTAACGTCGTGCAGCCCTTTCAGAGGGCTGCCGATGGATGAACGTACAAGAACAGTCAGTGAGAGGCAAAACGCCAAGCATGGTGATTAAAAATTACCCACTTCAACCGTCCCAAGTTAGGTTAGATTTTTTAAAGTGTAACGCCATCCATTCTGTGGATACGGCAGACCAGCACCGAGTCTAATGGCGTCTGACAGCTCTGCATTTGAGACCTGCTCATTTAATGCATTAATCGTAAATCTGACGTGGACGCTCTGACGATTTTCTAACGGATATTTCATAATCAATCGGTCTTGCTTGTCGACGACATCAACTGAACTTAAATTTTCACTCTTAGTGATTACATCAGCACGGGTGAATGTACTTTTGGCTTTAACTGCAGCATCTGAAGTACCAATTTTACGAGAAATACTTGTCGCCTGAGTCGGCACTTCCATCGGAGACAATTTGGCACCTCCGTCAGCCTGGAATATCGCTTTCGGAGAATTTGCGCTACTTAGGGGTGTCGAAACGGTATTCGCCGTTTTCTTCGATTTGCTGATGATACCCAACGCTCTAAGAAAGGGCTTTAGAAAATTCCAAACATGCCCCGTCCGGTCCTCACGGTTAAATGGATCTCCACCGCAGTAGCCATATGCATTTATCCCCCCTTTACCAAATGGACTCCAGCTGTCCGGGCTATTGAATCGCATCAATACCGGATTAAATGCTCGATAACCATTTCCTAACAAATAATGCCCAGTCACCGGATCCGGCCGTTCACCATTAAACCCGAGCAAGCTGAGTAAGCCGCCTTCCAAAGGGCGGTGACCATAAGGCGTGTAAACAAGCGAACTCGATCGACGTTCCGCATCAAGTACGCTCAATACCGAACGCTGTAGATCCGTGACCAGCAATGACGTTGCGACTGAAGCAGTCTGGCGCATTTGTTGGGCCAACAATTGATCCTCATGCTGAATAATCGTACGTTGCAACGCTGCTTCGATCTCGGTGGCCAAGCGATCTCGTGCGTAAAACCGTCGCGTGTTTCCCTTAACTGCCAGCGTGCACTCAGATAAACGATCCACTGGATCGTACCGATAGCGACTGAGCAACGTTTGATTTTGCCTATGCACAAGTAACCTCCTGGACGGATCCTCGAATCAGTCTCTTACTCTCATACATCCGACCGGTTCTAGCCACTATCAGAACTGATAGGTAGGGAGCCTCATGAGTACACCGTCAGCGACCACCACCCTGCCGTTCTGAGAATCGGAGACAACTCCTAACGTCTTTCAAGACGCGTCCTACAGCCACGCTTTGTCCCGTTCGTTAATGTCGTGCAGCCCTTTCAAGGGGCTGCCGATGGATGAACACACAAGGACAATCAGTGGCTGGCAACAAGGACATTCCCCGGGTTAAAAACCCGCCATCGGGTGACGGGCATCACGTCACCTATCGCTTCATGACGCCCAGCGAACTGGCTGAACGCGAAGCTCGGCAAATTGCCTACGAGGCCATGCTCGCCAGGCAAGACGACTACATGCGCAAGCTCCAGGTTACCGAGGCCGAACAGAAACCTGTTCAAGTCGGATGCGTATTCGCCAAATCCTGCAAGCTGCCCGACGCGGTCATCAATTACACCAATCCCTCGGGAATGGTGCCGACCGATAGCCTGAAGGACTACGGCGAGATCGTCTGGCTCGGGGCTCGCGAGGCAGACGATGGCGGTTTGCTGAACCTGGAAACGATCAGTGGGAGCACCGTTGCTCTTGGCATCGGCCAACTGGCGCTACGCATTCCCTCTCTTGTCGTCCCGGCAATAGGTGCCGTCGGGCCTGCCGCGTCTGCTGCTCTTGGCGGTCTGGTCGCGATTTTCTGGACGCCCAGCCTCGGCGACAGCGCCCTCTACACCGAAGACCAACTCCGCGCCCTCAAACAGGCCCGCACCCGCGTTCGCCTCAGCGTTGAACAACAAACCGACGGCAGCCTCAAGGGTTACGGCTTCTACACCGGCAAGAATCGCGATTGGGAAATGGTCGATGTCGTGCAGATCGCTTTGCGAGACAGCCAATACGTCGCCGATCTCGGCGACAGCATCGAACTGATCTGGACCCCAGCCGAAGACGGCTCCGACATCCGTGGCATCCCCGCGCTGGAAGCGGCGCCACAAGCCCCGCACATTTGGGTTTACCCGCCGACGAAACAGGCGGACGGAATCATCGTCAACCCGGTTTATCCGCCTGAGTACAAGGATTTCATTCTTGTGTTTCCGGTGGGGTCGTTAGTGAAGCCGGTGTACATCGTAATGAGCATGCCGGGGGATCATAAGTACTACGATGATCCGGAAACACTTCCAGCTTTCCCTGACGTCACCCGAGTGAAATCGAAAGCTTCCGTTCAGGGCGGAGGTAAAAGACGAGCTCGCTGGGTCGACCGCAAAGGACGGATATACGAGTGGGACTCCAAAAGTGGCGCAGTCGAGATGTACGATAAATTAGGAATACATCTGGGCGAATTCAATCATTTAACGGGAGAGCGAACAAAGGACGCTAAGCCAGGAAGGAAGACTCCAAAGTGACCCTAGAGAGAAATAACATGCGCTACCTTTCCATTACCGGTTTTTACCCTGATGAGAAGCATGACGACACATTGCAGTTCGAACTAGCTATCAAAGACTACAAAGTAAACCAGGCTCTGGCTCAATTAACCGAATCAAAGCCCCTTGAAGACTTGGAGCCCGGTGAACTGGAACTGACTCAATATCAGGTCCGACAGATTGCAGATTTACTCAAAACCGATTTCCCGGCTGGGCTGGAATACTTCATCGGTACGCGCGCTAGCACCTAAGTAAAACTTCACAAAAAAACCCCGACCAGCTACCTGATCGGGGTTTTCTTTTACCCAAATTCCCGCTTAATGCGTAACGCGACTGGTGCCATCAACCGTAGCAATCCGTACACGCTCGCCAACACGGAACACTTCGTTTTCCTGAACCTGTTGCACGTAGGCGCGCATGCTGCCGTCGTCTTCGCGGACGGTGATTTCCACGCCCTGGGTACGGGTCAGGCCTTCTTCAGCTGCCGAGCCGACCAAGCCGCCAGCAACGGCGCCGATGACCGCAGCCACGATGCTGCCTTTACCGCCACCGATGGCGCTGCCGCCCACGCCACCCACCGCTGCACCGGCGAGGCCGCCGATCGGGGTTTTGGTGCCTTCGATTTTCACCGGGCGCAGTGCTTCGATGGTGCCCATGCGAACGGTCTGCACGCGACGCGCTTCGTCACGGGAGTAGGAGTCACCGGTCAGGCTCGATTGGCAACCGGTGAGCAACATCGCCATCGTGGAAAAGGAAGCAACCAGCAGGACAGACTTACGCATAGCATCAACTCCAAAGGACAGGTATTCATTAAACTCCGCAGCTTGACGCCTGTCACGGCATCGCCCGGATAAAAATGATTTCATTCAGTTCCAGTACAGGCCCCGCGCGCGAACTCACCACACATTAGCGGCAAATTCGGCAATCTGCGCCGCTGGCCGAGGATTTTCATGGATTACTTTATCATCGTCGTCACTACCGTTGCCGGTCTGTACTTCCACTGGTGGTTGTACGTACGGATCAAACGCTGGATGGACCGCGACCTGGCGCTGGCGTTGGCTGGCGACGACGAACGCAAAAAAGCGTTCATGCTCCAGCAACTGGCGAACTCTCAAGCGCAGAAGATCAAGCGTCGAGACCTGCCGCAATGGCTGGAGGCCGCTGCGGCAGGCTATCTCGAGCGGTAGACTGCTTAGGGTGCCAGACGTTCAAGAATCCAGTCGGAGCCCTGCAAACGATAGTTGAGGCGATCGTGCAGACGGCTCGATCGGCCCTGCCAGAACTCGATGCGCTCAGGCAGCAAACGATAACCACCCCAGTGTTCAGGGCAATGCGGCTGACTGTCGCTGAAACGTTGCTCGGTATCCTTGAGCAGCGCTTCCAGTTCGCCCCGATCGGCAATCACCCGGCTTTGCGGCGAAGCCCAGGCACCGAGGCGACTGCCCAGTGGACGAACCTGATAGTAAGCATCGGATTCTTCAGGCGTGACCTTCACCACCCGCCCTTCGATGCGCACCTGGCGCTCCAGGGTCGGCCAAAAGAATGTCATGGCCGCAAACGGGTTCACGGCGATGTGTTGGCCCTTGGCGCTGTCGTAATTGGTGAAGAAGGTGAAACCCTGCTCATCCAGCCCCTTGAGCAGCAGGATGCGGCAATGCGGTCGACCGTCCGGGTCGACCGTGGCCAAGGTCATGGCGTTCGCTTCCACCGGCGCCTGTTCGGTTTTCACCGCGTCGGCGAACCATTGGTGAAACAGCGCAAACGGCTCAGCCGGGGCTTGCGCCTCGGTCAGGCCATCACGGGTGTAGTCGCGGCGCATATCAGCCAGGGCCTTGGTCATGGCGCATTCCTTCTGGTTAACGAATCACTTCTTTGTGGTATCGGCGGCGGCGACTTTCTTGGTGTCGGCAGCGGCTTTGGCCGGTGCAGTCTTTTTCGCCGGAGTCGCGGTTTTAGCCGGGGCTTTCTTCGCTGGTGCTTTGGCAGCTTTCTTGGCTGGCGCTTTTTTCGCTACAGGTGCAGCCGCTTTCTTTGCATCGGCGGGTGCAGGCGTCACTGGCTTGGCAACCGGCTTGATGTCCTGCGCTGCGACCATGCGCACAGGTGCCGGGGCTGGCATGTTGTACTTGCTCAGCAACGCGACCATGGTGTTTTGTGGGGTCACCAGCAGTTCCACACGGCGGTTCAACGCACGCCCTTCAACGCTGTCGTTGGCGGCGCGCGGGGCTTCACTGCCCATACCGCGCAGCATCAGACGATCACGCTGCAAGCCGCTGAGACGGAAAATCGCTGCGACGGCCTGAGCACGTTCCTGGCTCAACTTGACGTTGGCCGGCGCGGCGCCCGAGGTATCGCTGTGACCCAGTACCAACACGGCAGTCTTTGGATCGACTTCAAGGATTTTCGCAACACGGGTGAACGGACCGAGGGTCACCGGCAACAGCATGGCCGGGCGATCAGGGTTGAACGACCCCTCGACCGGCGCGATCACCACCAACACGTTTTCACGGCGTTCGAGTTGCAGGTTGCTGTCCTTGATCGCTGTGCGCAGGCGCGGCTCGTAGTCGTCGAGCCAGGCCTGGGTGACTTTTGGATCCGGCATCGGCACGGCTTTGGCGGTGGTCTGCTCTTTGCCGCCGAACGGCCACCACCAACTTCCACCTGTTTGCGCGTCAGCCTTGGCGACTTCGACAGGCTCGGCCTGCGGCTTGATCTCCGGTTTTTTGTCGAGAACTTCCTCGGAACCGAACGGCCAGTACCACGGGTTGGAGCTTTCAGCCTTTGCCACCGGAGCAGTTACGGCGGGTTTCAAGGGTGCCGGAGCCGGTTCTTTGGCGGCGACTTTGTCGGACGAACCGAACGGCCACCAGCTGCCGCCGTCCGCATCATTTTTCGGATTCTGTGCGCAACCGGTAATAGCGAAGCACAGTGCCAAGGCGAGGGTTGGTTTGGTTGACATTGGATATCCACAAAAATGAGGTCATAAAAAATCAGGCCCGGTCGGCCCGCATAAACAGACGCTTTGAAACTGAAAAGGCTATCGGGTTCCTGACCTGGGACCCTCCAGCGGGATTTACAGACAAGTGGCCAGTACCCGCACAAGCTTTTGTGCGCGCGGATCCATCAAGACGTACGGCCCCAGTGTATTTGTCACAAAACCAAAAGCCACATCGTGCTCCGGGTCAGCAAAACCGATGGAACCACCTGCGCCCGGATGCCCGAACGCTCGCGGCCCCAGGCCGAATGTGGCGTTGGGCACATCCGGTTGATCGAGCATGCAACCCAGGCCGAAACGGGTCCGGGTCAGTAGAGTCTTGTCCTCGCCGAGGCTGTGCTCGCGGGTCAGTTCATCAAGCATCTCGCCTTCCAGCAGGCTGCCGTCCAGCAGGCCGGCATAGAACCCGGCCAGACTGCGAGCGTTGCCGTGGCCATTGGCCGCGGGTTGCTGCATGCGCCGCCATTCCGGCTTGTTGGTGCTGGTCAGCACTGACGGCGGATTGGTGAATGCGCGAGTGGTCATGGCGGTCGGTTCGCGCATGGTCACTTGCAGCAGACGCTGGGCCGCGGCGTCGCCGACGTTGCCCTTGCCGCGGGCGATGTGCGCCACACGATGAAACTCTTCATCTGCCAGGCCGACGTGGAAGTCCAGGCCCAACGGCTTGGCGACCCGCGCGACGATGGACTCACCCGGTCCGCGACCGTCAGCCCGGCGCAGCAACTCGCCGACCAACCAGCCGTAAGTGATGGCCGCATAGCCATGGCCTTCACCCGGCGTCCACCACGGGGCTTCGGCCGCCAGGGCGTCGACCATGGTTTGCCAGTCATAAAGGGCTTCGGGGGCCAGCAACTCGCGCAGTGCCGGCAGACCGGCTTGATGGCAAAGCAGTTGACGCAGGGTCACGGATTCTTTGCCGGCCGCCGCGAACTCCGGCCAATAGCGGGCCACCGGGGCGTCCAGTTGCAGCTTGCCTTCGGCAACCAGTTGCAGCGCGGTCACGGCGGTGAAGGTCTTGGTGCAGGAGAACAGGTTGGCGATGGTGTCGCTGTGCCAGGCCTCGGCGCCATCCCTGTCGGCGGTGCCGGACCAGAGGTCGAGCACGGTTTCGCCACCGATCTTGATGCACAACGCCGCGCCACGTTCCTGGGGATCGTCGAACAGCGCCGCGAATGCCTCACGCACTGCCTCGAACTTAAGCTCGTAATGACCCTGAATCTGCACCCGCAACTCCCCGGATAAACGCTCTACAAAGTGGCCCGCATTGTTCCAGCCCTTGAGGGTTTTGGGAACAGGGGCGGGCCGGGCGGTCAATTGAAGATCAAGATCAAAAGATCGCAGCCTGCGGCAGCTTCTACAATGACAATGCGTTCATCCTGTAGGAGCTGCCGCAGGCTGCGATCTTGGCGGCATCAGCTTTTAGTGGCCTTTACCGGAATGCCCACCTGCGCCCTTCCCCGGCCCTTTGCCGGCATCGGCTTCTCTGCCGCCCTCGGCGTCGTGGCTGGCCTTGTTCGCCTCGGCGGCGGCCTTCTCGGCTTCTTTGCTTAACTGATCGACGGCCGCCAGGTTGCTCTTGCGCACGCTGTCGACGAAACCCTGGAATGGCAGATCGGTGATACCCACAAGGCCGAAGTGGCCGTTTTCGCCATCCAGCAGACGCCCGGTCACTGGCTGGTCGAGGTATTGGAACCAGTGCACACCGACAATCGACGGTTCGCTCAGTGCCTGTTTGAGGAAGTTGGCGTAGGCCGGGCCACGGTCTTCTTCCTTCGCCACTTGCGTCACGCCGCCCCAGAATGGGCCGCGATCAGCGGAGCCGAAGTTGAACTCGGTGATCAGTACCGGCTTGTCGAGGCTGCGCAGTTTGGCGAAGTCGTAACCGTCCTGCGGCTGCAGGGTGTACAGGTTGAAACTCAACACGTCGCAATACTGGGCGCAGGATTCGACCGCTTCTGGCGTACTGACGGCAAAGCGGCCGCCCAGTAACAGCTGGTTCGGCGCATGCCACTTGAGCGAGTCGGAGATGGTCTTGAAGTAAGTGTCGGCGAAGACCTTCTGGAAGTATTTGAAGTCCGCTTCGATTTCCGGATGTTCCGCGCTTGGCAGCGGCGGCACAAAACCCGGATCTTCCATCAATTCCCAGGCTGGCAGATCAATACCCCAGGCTTTGGAAAGGCCCGCCTGATTGCGGTACTTGTCGCGCAGTTGCTTGAGGAAGGCACGCTTGGCCGGCACGTCGGTGGTCATTTTCAAAGTGCCGTAAGCCAGGGCGTAGCGGGCTTTCGGGTCATCGCCCGGACCGGCCCAGGCCAGTTCGTTGTCGGCGTAGTAACCGATCAGCCATGGATCGTCGCGATGATCACGGGCGGCGATGGCCACGGCACGTTCGGTGGCCATGGCGAAACGTGGATCGAACGGGTCGGGCATGCCGCCCCACCAGTCGCTGCCGGTGCTGATGCTGGCGTAATCGCCGACGATCGACAGCGGCAAGGTGTACGGCACGCGGTCAGCGTTGGCCAAGGCCGGCGCACTCCAGTTACCGACAGTGTTGAAGCCCCAGGCTTGCAGGCGATCGAGGGTGTGGCTGGCCCAGCGTCTTTCGTCGAATGCGGTTTTGCAGGGTTCAGTGGGTGCCGGCTCGGCCGCTTTGGCTGCGGTCGCGTCGACGGCATCGGTTTTGGCCGCTTCGGCAATACCGGATTCAGCGCTCGAAGGCGCAACCGGTTGCTCGGCGGCTTTTTCTGCCGTGGCTTCTACCGCGTCAGCCTTGGCCGCTGCGGCGACTCCGGCCTTGGTATCGCTGCCCAGTGCGCAAGGGTCGCCGTACAGGCGTTGCAGGTTGGCGCCATAGAAGTCATACCAGCGCCCGAAATTGAAGCCCCGACCCTGATCAACGCCGTTGCCGCCACGGTTGTCGCCTTCGCCGTAGTGACTGGCCAAAGGCTCGTCCGCTTTAGGCAGGGATTCGAACATCGACTCGCGACCGACAATGTACGTCTGGTTGACGTCCGCCGTTACGGTGTTGACCCCCAGCGAATAGAACGGATGCCCTTCTGGCGTCACCAGATACCAGCGACCGTCGCGCTTCTCGGTGCGGAAAAAGCCGCTGGCCTTGAAGGCCGGGCCTTTGCTCCAGCCGCCAAATTTGTCCAGCGACGATTTTTCGCGCTCGGCCAGCCAGGTTTTCAGCTGTTGCTGTTCCTTGGCGGCGGCGCTTTTCAGCTGTTCATCGCTACTGACTTTTTCCGGCCATTTGGCCCGGGTCGATTGACCGTACGCGTCCACCAGCCCGCCATACACGGCTTGGGTGACGGACTCGCTATCCTGAACGCCAAAGCGTTCCAGCAAGATGCTCTGGGCGACTTTCGGTTGGTCCATGGACACGCTCACCGACACCACTTGGCTGCGATCCAGTTCACCGGCGCTGCTGGTCAGCAGGATGCGTTGACCGTCGACGGTCATTGGCATCGGTGGCCCGGCCTTCATGCCCTGGCTCAGCGGCGTCGTCGGTTGTAATGGCACCAACAGGGTTTGCGCCGGGCCGGCCGGGAGATCGACACGGCTGACCAGCGTCTTGCCATCGTTGCTCTGGATGGTCACGTACAGCGTCACGGCCCAGTCCATGGCGCTTTGGATCCGCAAGCTCATGACGCCCGATTGCGACCAGTCCCAGGCTCCGGTCTGCGGCGTCAGGCGCAGGGTCGGCTTGGCAACCGGGTTGAACGTCACCCGGCGCAGCACTTCACCTTCGGCGGTTTGTTCGGCGTTGGATTGCGGCAGGCTGGCGTCCTGAGTCGCCACCTGGACCACATCGGCGGGGCGCACAAAGTTGAACAGCGTCTGCTGCCCGGCGGGAGCGGCCAGCAAAGGCGTTGCGAACAACAGGGCAAAAACGGCAGGCAACGAACGGCGAATCATGAGAACGAAATTCTCCCTAACGACCTTCAATGGGCCAGTGGAAAAGCGATGGCTGAAAGATAGACAACGCGGCGGGCAAAACTGCCCACCGGTGTTTCAGGAAATTTCACGTCGGAAAGGAGGCAACGCATTGAGGATCGCTTTGCCATAGCGCTGGGTGACCAGGCGCCGGTCGAGCAAAGTGATGGTGCCGCGGTCTTCTTCGGTACGCAGCAAGCGCCCGCAGGCCTGAACCAGTTTCAGCGAGGCGTCTGGAACGGAGATTTCCATGAACGGATTGCCGCCCCGGGCTTCGATCCATTCGGCCAGCGCCGCTTCGACCGGATCGTCGGGCACCGAGAACGGGATCTTGGCGATCACCACGTGCTCGCAATACGCGCCGGGCAAGTCGACCCCTTCGGCAAAACTCGCGAGGCCGAACAACACGCTCGAATCGCCGCCATCGACCCGCGCCTTGTGCTTGTTCAGGGTTTCCTGTTTCGACAGGTTGCCTTGAATGAACACTTGCTTGCGCCAGTCGCGGTCGAGACCGTCGAACACGTCCTGCATCTGTTTACGCGACGAGAACAGCACCAGCGTACCGCGCGAGCCTTCGACCAGTTCCGGCAGATCACGGATGATCGCCGCCGTGTGCGCCGCCGCATCACGCGGATCGGCGTTCAGGTTCGGCACCCGCAGCACACCGGCGTCGGCGTGATGGAACGGGCTCGGTACTACCGCGGTTACGGCTTTTTTCGGCAGGCCGGCACGCATGCGGAAGCGGTCGAAGGTGCCGAGGGCGGTCAACGTCGCCGAAGTGACCAGACAGCCATACGCCACGTTCCACAAATTGCGCCGGAGCATTTCCGCCGCAAGGATCGGGCTCGCGTTGACCTCGATGTCAAACAGCGAGCCGCTTTCGGCCAGAGTCAGCCAGCGCGCCATCGGCGGGTTGTCTTCAGGGTCTTCGACGGTGAAGGCGGTCCACAATTCCCAGTTGCCGGAGGAGCGCGACAGCAGGCTGCCGAACAGCGGATACCACTCTTCAGCCTGGTTGCTGGCGATACCGATGTTGACCTCGCCGTCCATGCCTTCCTTGAGCAGTTCGGTCAGGCGGGTGAACACGTCAGTCAGACGGGCGAAGCCTTTTTTCAGCTCGATGCCCATCTCGCGCATGTGCTCGGGAATCACCCCGCCGACGAAACGGTGACGCGGGCGCTCGCGGCCTTCGACGTCTTCACCGGGTTTGAAATCGGCGGCTTGCTCGCACGCGGTGAACATGAACTGCTGCTGCGTCTTGATCTCTCGCGCCAGCTCCGGCACCTGTTCGATCAGCTTGCCCAGGTCGCCCGGCAACGGGTGTTGGGCCAGCAGTTTGGTGAGGTTCTTGGCGGTGGTTTCCAGCCAGTCGGCGGTGGAGCGCAGGCGTGTGTAATGGGCGAAGTGGCCGATGGCCTTGTCCGGCAAGTGATGGCCTTCGTCGAACACGTAGATGGTGTCGCGCGGGTCCGGCAGCACGGCGCCGCCGCCCAGGGCCAGGTCGGCCAGGACCATGTCGTGGTTGGTGACGATCACGTCGACTTTGCCCATGCCTTCGCGAGCTTTATAGAAAGCGCACTGGCCGAAGTTCGGGCAATGGCGATTGGTGCACTGGCTGTGATCGGTGGTCAGGCGCGCCCAGTCGGCGTCTTCCAGGGCCGTGGACCAGCTATCGCGGTCACCATCCCATTTATTACCGGCCAGTTTTTCGATCATGCTGGTAAACAGCTTCTGACTGGCCTCATCGACCTCGATCTTGAAGCCTTCTTCTTCGAACAGCTGCGCGGTGGCGGTTTGTGCGTGGCCTTCCTGAAGCAACATGTCGAGCTTGGACAGGCACATGTAACGCCCGCGCCCCTTGGCCAGGGCAAAGCTGAAGTTCAGCCCGCTGTTGCGCATCAGGTCAGGCAAATCCTTGTAGACGATCTGCTCTTGCAGGGCGACGGTCGCGGTGGCGATCACCAGACGCTTGCCCGCAGCCTTGGCCGTCGGGATCGCTGCCAGGCTGTAGGCCACGGTTTTACCGGTACCGGTGCCGGCTTCCACCGCGACAATCGCGGGGTCGCCACTGCGCCGGCCTTCGTCGTCGGTGTCGATATCACCGAGGACTTTGGCAATTTCGGCGATCATCAGGCGTTGGCCGTAGCGCGGCTTGAGGCTCTTGGCTTCGAGAAAACGCGAATAGGCGCCCTGGATCGTGGTTTTGAGTTCAGTGCTGATCATGAATTTTCGGGCGCAAAAACGCTGGATAAATTTTCAGTAGTTCGGTTCGGCCGCTATCATACCCCGCTAATGAATCCCGCGCAGAACGGAGTACCCGAATGACCGCTTTTAGCCTTGTTTATAGCCTGCATGTCCTCGCCGCACTGGTCTGGGTCGGCGGCATGTTTTTCGCCTGGATGGTCTTGCGCCCCGCGGCGATCACAGCACTGGAGGGCCCTGCCCGATTGAAGCTGTGGGTAGAAGTGTTTCAAGGTTTTTTCCGCTGGGTCTGGGGTGCGGTCGTGCTGTTGCCGGTCAGTGGCGTGGTCATGCTGAACCTGAACTTCAGCGGTTTTGAACACGCGCCGCGCTATGTGCAGGTGATGATGGGCTTGTACGTGGTGATGACCGCACTGTTTATCCGGATTCAGGCGTTGATGCTGCCGGAACTGCGCACGGCTGTGGAAGCGCAGGATTGGCCGACCGGGGCGGCGGTGCTGGGGCGGATTCGGCGGTTGGTGGGGATTAATTTGCTGGTGGGTTTGGTGGTGGTGACGATTGCTGCGGTGCGTCCAGCGTTCTAGGCAATCCACTGTAGGAGCTGCCGCAGGCTGCGATCTTTTGATTTTGCCCCAAAAAACAAGAT
>NZ_JBSVXD010000053.1:0-32369 GCF_054070755.1 Pseudomonas sp. SDO5591_S426
TGAAGTACTGACCTTTGACAGGCGCGACGAACTCGCCGCCGATGTAGTTACCGTATTTGGCCTTGAACGAAACGATAGCGCCTTCAGTACCGGGGTGAGCGTAACGCATGATGTTTTCTCCTTGGCTTTTTGTATTTGTAAGGAAGAGCGCATGTGCGCTTGCTTTAAGCGTAGAGCAAAGGTCGGGCCACCGCCCTGCAGGTCAGGCAAATCAAGGCGTTGCGCAATTTTTGTCGGACGGGCGGGTGGCAGCTGTGACGCTATCGGTACAGCCGTCGTGACACTTTGTACCGCTTATGGCACAGGCTGTGACGGGGTGGTCTTGCCAGCATTGCAATGCAGGCCAGGCTGGAGGATGCTCGGGATCACCTCAAGCACGGGTCGCCGAGCCCCGGGGAGAACAATAAGAAATGCACGACAACCATTTGAGTCGCCATGCCCAGCAAGTGCTGACCGTGACCCAGGGCAAAGCCCATGTGCACGGCCCCGGCAGCGATCCGTCCATCGCCCGTTCCTGGCTGCGCTGCCTTGAGGACTACCACCTCGACCCGGCCCTGACCATGGCGCCGACGGTGCTGGAGCATGGGCGCGTCCTCGAAAGCCGCGAACGCTTGCAGCAAGTGCTGCACATCGCCGGTAATGAAATGACCAGCCTGCATCAGCAACTCTCTGGCGCCGGCCATGCGGTGCTGCTGACCGATGCGCGCGGGGTCATCCTCAACTGCGTGACCGCGCCCGCCGAACGGAAGATTTTCGAGCGCGCCGGCCTTTGGTTAGGTGCTGACTGGAGCGAGGCCTGCGAAGGCACCAACGGTATCGGCACGTGCCTGGTGGAGCGTCAGGCGCTGACCATTCACCAGGACGAACATTTTCGCGGCCGCCACACCGGCCTGACCTGTTCGGCGAGCCCGGTGTTCGATCCCCACGGCGAACTGCTGGCGGTGCTCGACGTGTCCTCGGCGCGGCACGATGTCTCGCGCCAGAGTCAGTTCCACACCATGGCCCTGGTCAATCTTTCGGCGAAGATGATCGAGAGCTGCTACTTCCTGCGTTATTTCGACAATCAATGGTTGCTGCGTTTTCACCTGCAAGCCGAGTCTGTCGGCTTGTTCAGCGAAGGGCTGCTGGCGTTCGACGGAGAAGGGCGGATCTGCGCGGTCAATCAGAGCGCACTGAACCTGCTGGGGCATGTTCGCGGCGGCTTGCTCGGCAAACCGGTGGAGGCATTCTTCGACTGTTCGCTGGATGAACTGCTCGGCCGAGCCAGCGTCAATGCGAGCGCCAGTTGGCCGCTGCGCACCCGCGACGGACGCAGCCTGTTCGCCTTGTTGCGCGGTCAGCCGCGACGCGTCCCGGTGCCGTTGGTGCCCAGTCCGGTTATTGAGGATCGCGCGCCATTGTCTGGCATCTGCCTGGGCGATGCCGGTTTGCAGACCGATTTCCGCAAGGCCTTGCGTGTGTACGAGCGGGACGTGCCGCTGCTGATCAACGGCGAAACCGGCTCGGGCAAAGAGGCCTTCGCCAAAGCCGTTCACCAGGCCAGTCAGCGAGGTGAAAAAGCCTTCGTTGCGCTGAACTGCGCAGCCATCCCCGAAAGTCTGATCGAGAGTGAACTGTTCGGCTATCGCGGCGGCAGTTTCACCGGCGCACGAAAGGAAGGCATGCGCGGCAAGTTGCAACAGGCCGATGGCGGGACGTTGTTCCTCGATGAGATCGGCGACATGCCGTTGGCCTTGCAGACGCGGCTGTTGCGGGTGCTTGAAGACCGGCAAGTGGTGCCGATCGGCGGAGAGCCGGAATCAGTCAACGTGCGGATCATCAGCGCCACGCACCGCAATCTGCTGGAGCGGGTGCAGGACGGCAGCTTCCGCGAGGATTTGTATTACCGCCTCAATGGCCTGGAAGTCGCGCTGCCGGCGTTGCGCGATCGCAGTGACAAGTCGCAGTTGCTGGACTTCTTGCTGGCCGAAGAAGCAAACGGTGAAACGGTGTTGATCGACGCGCCGGCGCGCGAGGCATTGTTGGGGTTTGCCTGGCCGGGCAACGTGCGGCAGTTGCGCAATGTGCTGAGGACGTTGGCGGCATTGTGCGAGGAAGGACGAGTCGGGTTGGAGGACTTGCCGGTGATGATTCGTCAGGCGCGGCCTATTGCGCAGCCGAGCGCAGAAGTCTCGGAGCATCCGCTGGAGGATGCCGAGCGGCTGGCGTTGTTGAATGCTCTGGAGCAGACACGGTGGCATATGACCAATACCGCCGAACAGCTTGGTGTTAGCCGCAATACGCTTTATCGCAAGCTGCGTAAGCACGGTATCGCCCGCTGAGCGCGCCACAACCTTGTAGGAGCAAGGCTTGCCCGCGATTGGCGTCACGCGACCTTCCTGAAAATGCGCGTTATCGTTCGTCGCGGGCAAGCCTTGCTCCTACAGGTTCGGCGTTGATCCTCAAACACTGAGTGCGAATTTTCCCACCCTAAGCTAACCTGCGGCCATGTTTTACGAGGTCGACTATGCACATTCATATTCTTGGTATCTGCGGCACTTTCATGGGTTCGATGGCGGTTCTGGCCAAAGAGCTGGGCCATCACGTAACCGGCTCCGATGCCAACGTCTACCCGCCGATGAGCACTCAGCTTGAGGCGCAGGGCATCGAGTTGACCCAAGGCTACGACCCGGCGCAACTCGACCCGGCCCCTGACCTGGTGGTGATCGGCAATGCCATGTCCCGCGGCAACCCGGCAGTCGAATACGTGTTGAACAAAGGCCTGCCATACGTCTCCGGCCCGCAATGGCTGGCCGACCATGTGTTGCAAGGTCGCTGGGTGCTGGCGGTTGCCGGGACTCATGGCAAGACCACCACCAGCAGCATGCTCGCCTGGGTACTGGAGCACGCCGGCATGAGCCCGGGCTTCCTGATCGGCGGCGTGCCACAGAATTTCTCGGTGTCGGCACGTCTGGGCGGCACACCGTTTTTCGTGATCGAAGCCGACGAATACGACAGCGCCTTTTTCGACAAGCGCTCCAAGTTCGTTCACTACCGTCCGCGTACGGCGATCCTGAACAACCTGGAATTCGACCACGCCGACATCTTCCCCGATCTGCCGGCCATCGAGCGCCAGTTCCACCATTTGGTGCGGACCATCCCGAGCGAAGGCCTGGTGATTCACCCGACGACCGAGCCTGCGTTGCAACGCGTCATCGAGATGGGCTGCTGGACCCCGGTGCAAACCACCGGTGCCGGTGGTCAGTGGCAGGTCAAGTTGCTCAGCGAGGACGGTTCGGCCTTCGAAGTGATGTTCGAAGGTGTGTCCCAAGGCGTGGTCGAGTGGGACATGACCGGCCAGCACAACGTTGCCAATGCACTGGCCACGTTGGCAGCCGCGCGCCACGTTGGCGTGGTGCCGTCCATGGGTATCGCTGCATTGAGCGCGTTCAAAAGCGTCAAGCGCCGCATGGAAAAAGTCGGCGAAGTGCGCGGTATCACCATCTACGACGACTTCGCTCACCATCCGACCGCCATCGCCACCACGCTCGACGGCCTGCGCAAACGCATTGGCGATGCACCGTTGATCGCGATCATCGAGCCGCGTTCCAACTCGATGAAGCTTGGCGCGCACCGCGACGGCTTGCCGGAAAGCGTGGTCGATGCCGACCAGGTGATCTGGTATGCACCGGCCAACCTCGGCTGGGACCTGGCGGCCACCGCGTCGCTGTGCACGGTGCCGTCGATTGTCAGCGATTCGCTCGAAGGCATCATCGAGCGGGTGAAAAGCCAGGCTCAGCCGGGCACGCACGTGGTGATCATGAGCAACGGCGGCTTCGGCGGCCTGCACGGCAAACTCGCCGAGGCGCTCAAATGAACAACGGCCCGGACCGCATCACACTGGCGATGACCGGCGCTTCCGGCGCCCAGTACGGCTTGCGCCTGCTCGACTGCCTGGTGCGTGAAGACCGTGAAGTGCACTTCCTGATCTCCAAGGCCGCGCAATTGGTGATGGCCACCGAAACCGACGTCACGCTGCCGGCCAAGCCGCAAATGATGCAAGCCTTCCTCACCGAATACACCGGCGCTGCCGCCGGGCAGATTCGCGTGTACGGCAAGGAAGACTGGATGTCGCCGGTGGCCTCGGGCTCCGGTTCACCGGCGGCGATGGTGGTGGTGCCTTGCTCGACGGGTACGTTGTCGGCCATCGCCACCGGTGCCTGCAACAACCTGATCGAGCGCGCGGCGGATGTGACACTGAAGGAGCGCCGTCAGCTGATTGTGGTGCCGCGTGAAGCTCCGTATTCGAGCATTCATCTGGAGAACATGCTCAAGTTGTCGAACATGGGCGTGACGATCCTGCCAGCCTCGCCAGGCTTCTATCACCAGCCGCAAACCATCGACGACTTGATCGATTTCGTCGTGGCGCGGATTCTCAATCTGCTGAATATTCCCCAAGACATGTTGCCGCGTTGGGGCGAACACCATCTGACCAGCGATGAATAAGCTGCTGGTGATGGTGCTGGCGTTGCAATTGGTTGGGTGCGCTACGGCGCGCACGCTGGATGCCGCCAAGCCGGGCGCGCCGGTGGTGTACTCCGGGACGCGGCTGGATTTGTATGCGTTGAATGGCGGTTGTTGCGCGAAGGATCGTTTCGGCGCGGAGGCACCTGGCTATCCGGGTGTGGATCTGCCGGCCAGTGCGTTGCTCGACACGCTGCTGTTGCCGTTGTCGTTGTTGACGGTGATTGGCGTGAGTTTTCAGGCGACCGGGGGATTGTAAAAAGGCAAAAGATCGCAGCCTTCGGCAGCTCCTACAAGAGATGGTATTCCCATGTAGGAGCCGCCGAAGGCTGCGATCTTTTGATCTTATTTGCCCAATTTCCTCAACTCATCCGACTCGACAATCCGCACCCCGTCCTGCTCCTCCAGCGCCAGGCGCCACATCGCCCGGGCCAGTTGGCAGGCTTCGATGCCGTGGTATTTGCCGGGGATCAGCCGGGACAGCGGCCCGGCGACTTTCTCGCCCAGGCGCGGTTCGATGCGTTCGCCCAACAGCAGCGATGGCCGGCAAATGGTCAGTTGCGGCCAATCCTGCGCGCGCAACGCGTGCTCCATCTCGCCTTTTACCTTGTTGTAGAAAATCGAGGATCTGCGATCGGCGCCCAAGGCACTGATCACGATCAGGTGCCGTGCACCCATTTCCCGTGCGCGTTTGGCAAAGGCCACCACCATGTCCAGGTCCACCGCGCGAAACGCCTCTTCCGAGCCGGCCTGCTTGATGGTGGTGCCCAGGCAGCAGTAGGCGATGTCGACACGGCCGTTCAACTGCGGCAGAAACACCGCCGGGTCGCCGACCGGGTTTTCAAGGTGGGGATGCTTGGCCAGAGGTCGGCGTGAAGGCGCCAGCACCCGCGAAATCGTTGGCTCATTGAGCAGGCGATCAAGCAAGTGTTCACCGGTCAACCCGGTGGCTCCGGCAAGCAATACGTGCTGAGGCGTCAAGTACATAGTGTTTCTCCCTTGATACTGTCAGCTTAGTTGTTCTTTGCGTCCTTGCTGTCAATGGAGACACTTTGCAGTGCTTTTCGTGCTTGCTGTTTGCGTAGCAACTGCCAGTGCGACAGCACGGTTTTCGGTGCCCATATCTGCGGTTCGGAAGCTTCGTAGTTGTCGGCCAGTTCACGCTCGGCGACGGTGGCCTTGGCCAGCTTGAAGGCTTGCTCCAGATCATCGGTCTGGTTCAGCGCCTGGGCAAACAGGGCGTCGCCGAAGTAGGTGAAGTTGGCTTCTTCCGAGCAGCCGAAGGATACGCGATCGGCCCGTGAGGCGGTCATGATCAGCGTACGTTCGTCTTTGAGGGCAGGAATGAAACCGCCGGAGTAGCAAGACGAAATCACGATGATCTTGTCGCGGTTTTTCAGTGGCGCGAGGACGGCGGCCAGTTCGTCGGCTGGCAGGTCGGCCAGTTCCATGCGTGGCTGGTCGAGTACCAGTTCGTGTTCAGCGGTGCCGTGGCTGGTCAGGTAGATGAAAATCAAATCTTCCGGGCCGCTGCGTTCGGCCAGGGTCAGGGCCGCGCGACGCAGGTTTTCCCGGGTGGCCATTGGTCGGTCGCCAAGGTGATCGCGATGGTTCACCAGACGGATCTGGCCGAAGGCGCCGAAGCGGCTGGTGAGCATGTTGGCGACGTAGTCGGATTCGCGCAGGAACACGCTCTGCTTGCCGTCGCCGCCGAGGGTCAGGGTGTACAGCTCAACCGCCGGGGTCGAGGCGGGCACGTTGCCCAGTGCCTCTTCGAGCAGGCGGCCCTGGGCCAGCAGGCCGAGTTCGAGGGTGTCGGGCAGCAACTTGCCATCGGCATCACGCACACGCTGGCCATTGATCCAGGTGCCGCTGAGCACGGAACCGTCGGTCAGCACCAGAGTGCCGCGTCCCGAATACGCGTCGCTGTCGAACTGACCAATGTAGAAACTGCCGTCTGCAAGGTTCAAGCGACCCTGGCCACTGAAGCGCCAGTCGTTGAAGTGACCGATGTAATGGCTGCCGTCGGCACCGATCAGCTCGCCCTTGCCATTGAGCGAACCTTCCTTGAATTGCCCCAGCCAGACATCGCCGTCAGCGTTTTCGTAGCGGCCCTTGCCGTGTAGTTGATTGTTCTTGAAGCCGCCGACGTAGATGTCGCCGTCTGCGCTGTTGAATGTCCCGTTGCCTTCCAGCTGACCGTCGACGAAGCGCCCGGTGAACTGATTGCCGTTGCCGTCGCCGCGCTGGCCTTCGCCGTTTGGTTTGCCGTGGGCAAACTGGCCCTGATAGGCGCTGCCGTCTTCGAGTTCCAGATGGCCGAGCCCTGAATACTGATCGGCCTTGAACTCGCCGCGGTAGGTCATGCCGTTTTCTTTGAGGGTGCCTTCGCCGTCGCGTCGACCGAGCTTGAAGCCGCCGGTGTAGCTGCTGCCGCTGGTGGTCAGGCTGCCCTGGCCGTCGAACAGGCCTTGATTGAACAGCCCGCGGTAGACCTCGCCGTTGCTGCCGTGCCATTCGCCCTGACCATGCCATTGGCCCTTGTCGAACTCCCCGGCGTACCAGCTGCCGTTCGGGTAGTCGATACGGCCCTGGCCTTGCAGCAAGCCATCGACCAGATCACCGCGATAGCGTCCGCCGTCCGGCAGGCGAGCGTCTGGCGGCAAAGGGGATTCGCCGTCGCCGCAAGCGGTGAGCATCAGGGTCAAGGCGAGGAGGGCAAGTGAGCGCATAGCGGGTTCCGGGCAATTAGGCGACCGAGTATGCCGCAGCTATGTGTCCATATACAGCCGGTAGAAATGCAGTGGTCGCGAAACAGCGTGAGCTGCTTCGCATCCGGGAGGTTTACACGAAGCAGAGCGACAGCGGTTCAGCGATATACGCCGGTTTGTCCGAGCCTTCGATTTCCAGAGTGGCGGTGGCCTTGAGCAGCCATTGGCCGGGTTTTTTCTCGGTGACTTCGGTCAGGTCGACCTTCAGGCGCACTTTCGAATTGACCTTGACCGGCTGAATGAACCGCACGCTGTCCAGGCCATAATTGACCACCATCTTCAGGCCTTCGGGAAGGATGAGGATGTCTTCCATCAGTTTCGGAATCAGCGACAGCGACAGGAATCCGTGGGCAATGGTGCTGCCGAAGGGGGTTTGCGCGGCCTTGACCGGATCGACATGGATGAACTGATAGTCCCCTGTGGCTTCGGCGAACAGGTTGATGCGGTCCTGATCGATGGTGAGCCATTCGGAACGTCCAAGTTCCTTGCCGACATAATCATTGAGCTCTGCAACTGGAACATAGGGCATTGAGACTCTCCTTGGGTTCATCGGTTTTATAGTTTTGAGTTGGGGGGATTTGACCTCCCGGATTACCACTTTAGATCAACATGGCAAATTGCTCCGGTCAACTGACCATGCTTTTGGCGAATGCCGATCCATAGCGCAGGCATGCTTATAATGCCCGGGCCAATGCGGGTGACGGATTTTTGCGGGAGATCTTTGATGTTGTTACGTGGCCTGACCTGGCTGGTGCTGTTCCAATTGCTCGGCACCGCGATCAATCATTTGTTTTTACCGGTCCTGCCGGGGCCGATTGTCGGCCTGCTGCTGTTGCTGGTGTTTCTGATCAGCCGTGGCCAGGTCGGCGAACCGCTGAACCTGGCGGCCAGCAGCCTGTTGCGTTACCTGCCATTGCTGCTGGTGCCGCCAGCCGTGGGCGTGATGGTGTATGCCGCCGATATCGCGGCGGACTTCTGGGCCATTGTCGGCGCGCTGGTCCTGTCCCTGTTGCTGTCGATGGCGTTTGCCGGCGTGCTGATGCAGCGCATGGTCAAGCGCCACGCTCATCCCGAGGACAACCAATGATTTTCGACTGGCACGGCGCCTGGACGTCGGTAATTCATCATCCATTGTTCGGCATCGGCATTACCCTCGGCGCCTATCAACTGGTGCTGGCGGCGTTCGAGAAAACCCGCTGGATCTTTTTGCAACCGGTGCTGGTCTCCATGTTGCTGGTGATCGGTGTGCTGGTGGGTTGCGGGCTGACTTATGCCGAATACCGCAAGAGCACCGAGATCCTCAGTATCCTGCTCGGCCCGGCCACGGTCGCACTGGCCGTGCCGCTTTACCTCAACCTGCGGCGGATTCGGCAGTTGTTCTGGCCGATTTTTACTACGCTGGTGATAGGCGGGGTGGTTGCCACGGGCATGGGCGTGTTGCTGGGCTGGTGGTTCGGGGCTGAACACATGATCCTGATGACCATGGCGCCGAAGTCGGTGACCTCGCCGATTGCCATGTTGGTGGCCGAGCAAATTGGCGGCGTCGCGGCGCTGGCGGCAGTGTTTGTGTTGATCACCGGAGTGATCGGCGCGATTTTCGGCCCGAGCCTGTTGACCCGCCTCGGTGTCCACAGCCCCGAGGCGCGCGGTATGGCGCTGGGCATGACGGCTCACGCGGTCGGCACGGCGGTGGCCATGCAGGAAAATGAAGAGTGCGGCGCCTTCGCGGCGCTCGCGATGAGTCTGATGGGCGTGGCCACGGCGGTGTTGCTGCCGTTGGCGGTGTCGATGGTGGTGTGAAGGAAATGTCTATGAGCCTGCCGCTTTTCCCGTTGAACACGGTGCTGTTTCCCGGTTGCATCCTCGACCTGCAGATTTTCGAGGCGCGCTACCTGGACATGATCGGCCGCTGCATGAAACAGGGCGGCGGCTTCGGCGTGGTGTGCATTCTTGATGGCGAAGAAGTCGGTATCGCCCCAGAAGGTTACGCATTGGTCGGCTGTGAAGCGCTGATCACCGATTTCAAACAGCAAGACAACGGACTGTTGGGGATTCGTGTTCAGGGCGGGCGACGTTTCAACGTACTGCGTACTGAAGTTCAGCGCGATCAATTGACCGTCGCTGATATTGAGTGGCTGGAGGACGAACCGGAGCAGCCGTTGCAGGATGAAGACGCTGATCTGGTGGCCCTGCTCAAGGCCCTGGCCGAGCATCCGATGGTCGAAGCGCTGAACATGGGCACCGAGGCAACCGGGCAACAGTCGCTGGCCAATCAGTTGGCGTACCTGTTGCCGTTCGCCGAACTGGACAAGATCGACCTGCTGCAACTCGACGACCCGCAGCAACGACTGGATGCGATTCAGGCGTTGCTGGATGAGTTGCAGGGCGAGTTGTTCGCCTGAACCGCTGAAAAGATCGCAGCCTTCGGCAGCTCCTACATAGGCAAGACGTGTATCTGTAGGCGCTGCCGAAGGCTGCGATCTTTTGATCTTTAGTATGCGTATCTCATCATCGTATGCGGCAAATGTCGCAACACGAAGAACCCGAACAGCGCCACCAGCGACGGCAGCACCAGCCACCAGACCTTGGGCGGCATCGCGTTGAGCGAAGTCCGGCGCTGACTCAGCCACAGGCTCGCCGCACACACGCACGCTGCCAGCATCGCCCCCGCCAGGACATCCGTCGGCCAGTGCGCGCCGAGGTACACCCGCGACAGGGAAATCGCCAGGGCCGGAAGGCAACCCACCAATAACCAGGTCAGACGCATGCGCGGTGGTTGTCCGCGGCCAGCCAGCACCGCCAGGGTCAGGAACAGTGCAAAGGAACCAGAGGCGTGACCGCTGGGCATGCTGTAGCTGGTCAGCGGGTCGCTCAACACTTCCGGGCGCACGCGGGCGAAGAAGTTTTTGGTGACGGTGTTTGCCAGCGCCGTGCAGAGCAACGTGCTGCACGCGAAGATCATCTGGCGCCATTGCCGGGTGATCACCAACAGCACTACCAGCAAGGCACTGAACAGCAGCATGTTGCGGAATTCGCCGATCAGCGTGAGGACCACGGCCACTTCATCCAGCGCCGGCTTACGATGTTCCTGGACCAGGGTCATCACGCCCTGATCCAGCGCGGTCAGATGCGGATAGCCGATAAACAGCCCGGCCAGTATCAGCAGACTCATCCCGCTGATGAACACCGTGGCGTTGCGGTGTCGACGCAAGCTGCTGGTCGCACTCAACCCGACCATGACGGCGATGGCGCTGGCGACGATCCCGGCCTCAGGCCAGAAACCTTCAGGCAACGGCAAGCGAATCGCCGCGCCAGTGGCCCAGCCCGGTAGCAGATACGCCACCGACCAGCCCGCGCCAGCCAGCAGGCTGACGGCGAAGAAGCGCGGAAACGGCATATCGAACATGCCGGCCACCATCGGCAGCATGGGGCGCAGCGGTCCGATGAAACGCCCGACCAACAGGCTCGCGATGCCATAGCGCTGGAAGTACGACTCCGCCCCGGAGATCCATTCCGGGTGATGGCGCAAGCCTGGCAGGCGCCGGATGTTCTGGTGGAAGTGACGCCCAAGGAAATACGAAACCACATCGCCCAACACTCCGGCGACGAAGCCCAGCAGCAATGTTTCACTCAACGACAGCGCGCCGCTGCCGGCCAGTACCGCCACGGCGAACAGCAGCACCGTGCCGGGCACGATCAACCCGGCAATCGCCAGGCATTCCACAAACGCCACGATGAACACCGCCGCCGCCAGCCATTGCGGGTTGACCGTCAACCAACCGGTCACGCTATCGAGCCATTGGCCCATAAAAACCACTCCATTTCCATTGTTTGTCCCTGTAGGAGCTGCCGTAGGCTGTGATCTTTTGATCTTGATCTTTGAAGGGCAAAAGATCGCAGCCTGCGTCAGCTCCTACAGGGTTTGTGTTCACAGCAGCATGTAATCGCGACCTTCGACCTGGCCCCGTCGAAGCGGGTTCCGCGTGCAATAAGCTGCATAGGCAGCATCGACAAAGCGGTACATCAGGTGTTCGTCGCGCCCATGGGGGATGCCCAGGCGCGTGGTCTGGATGATGTGGGCGGGCGTCTGGCCGACGTCTTCCACCAGCAGCACCTCATGGTCAAAACGCTTGGCGTCCCACACCGGCACTTTCAAACCCAGCGACTTGCACAGCAACGTCTGCCCGGCGCAGAGCTTTTGCGATGGGCGAGGGCGACCTTGGGCGTCGGGATTGTTCAATAGCATCTGCGCCAGGCTCGCCGGCCCGCTGAGTTCGTCGACCCAAGGGTAGGCGGACTTGATCAGCACCGCGTTGCCCGGCCCCTGGGCGCTGAAGTTCAGGGAATCACCGCCGCGGGCGTAATACATATAGATGTGGCCGCCATCCAGAAACAAAGCCTTACGCTTTTCTGTGTAGCCGAGGGACGCGTGGCTGCCTTTTTCGGCGCAGTAATAGGCTTCGGTCTCGATAATCCGGGCGCTGAGCCACAGGTCGTCGACCCGATGGCGGATGACTTTGCCCAGTAGATCCCGGGCCAGAATTTGCGCATCGCGGTCGAAAAACGCGTCTGCAAGGCCCGTGGGCAGGCTCGTGGCGGACGCTCGAACAGTCAGGTTGGACATGATGAACGGCGTTTATCAGGGCTGATTGAGTCGTGATGATAACAATTTGCAGCTTAATCCCGGCTGAACGTCAGCAAATTGCCCTCCATTTCGACCATCCGCCCGTCACCGCTGTTAGTCAGGAGACACGACAGCTATAATCTGCCGCTTTACTCTTTACCAAGCCCTAATCAAAGACCACGCCAGACCATGACTGAGTCCGTTCTTGACTACATGACCCGCCTGGGTCGCGCTGCCCGCGAGGCTTCCCGCGTCATCGGCCGTGCCAGCACTGCGCAGAAGAACCGCGCCTTGCAGGCTGCTGCCAATGCGCTGGACGCTGCCCGCGCCGAGCTGACGGCTGCCAATGAGCAGGACTTGGCCGCCGGTCGCGCCAATGGTCTGGAGCCGGCCCTGCTTGAGCGTCTGGCGCTGACCCCGGCGCGCATCGACGGCATGATCGTCGGTTTGCGTCAGGTAGCTGCACTGCCGGACCCGGTCGGTGCGATCCGCGACATGAGCTTCCGCCCGTCGGGCATTCAGGTCGGCAAGATGCGCGTGCCGTTGGGCGTGATCGGGATTATCTACGAGTCCCGGCCGAACGTGACCATCGATGCCGCCAGCCTGTGCCTGAAGTCCGGCAACGCGACCATCCTGCGTGGCGGCTCCGAAGCCATTCATTCCAACCGTGCCATTGCCGTCTGCATCCAGCGCGGCCTGGCTGAGGCCGATCTGCCGGCTGCCGTGGTGCAAGTGGTCGAAACCACCGACCGTGCCGCCGTCGGCGCGCTGATCACCATGCCTGAGTATGTCGATGTCATCGTGCCGCGCGGCGGCCGTGGCCTGATCGAGCGTGTCAGCCGTGACGCTCGCGTTCCGGTAATCAAGCATCTGGACGGTATCTGCCACGTTTATGTGAGCGAGCATGCCGATCTGGCCAAAGCCCAGCGCATCGCGTTCAACGCCAAGACTTACCGTTATGGCATCTGCGGCGCGATGGAAACGTTGCTGGTCGATCAAACCGTTGCCAAAGATTTCCTGCCGGCGATGGCAGCCCAGTTCCGCGAAAAAGGCGTTGAGCTGCGCGGCTGCGAACGCACCCGGGCAATTATCGATGCGGTGTCGGCCACTGAAGAAGACTGGAGCACCGAGTACCTGGACGCGATTCTGTCGATCCGTGTCGTCGACGGGTTGGACCAGGCCATCGAGCACATCAACCATTACGGCTCTCACCACACCGACTCGATCGTCAGCGAACACCAGGGCGACACCCGGCGTTTCGTGGCTGAAGTCGATTCGTCGTCGGTGATGATCAACACCCCGACCTGCTTCGCCGATGGCTTCGAATACGGATTGGGTGCGGAGATCGGCATTTCTACTGATAAGCTGCACGCCCGCGGCCCGGTCGGCCTCGAAGGTCTGACCTGCGAGAAGTACATCGTGGTCGGTGATGGCCAGTTGCGCGGACAGGAGCCGGTCTGACTTGGGCGACCTGAACCCGTCAGCCCCGTTGACC
This sequence comes from Pseudomonas sp. SDO5591_S426, assembly GCF_054070755.1. Lineage (NCBI taxonomy): Bacteria > Pseudomonadati > Pseudomonadota > Gammaproteobacteria > Pseudomonadales > Pseudomonadaceae > Pseudomonas > Pseudomonas sp. SDO5591_S426. The sequence continues at coordinate 13,394 of NZ_JBSVXD010000053.1, forward strand.
GCCAGCGAGCCGCTACCTCGGCGCATTGGCGTACTGGGCGGAACGTTCGACCCGGTGCACATCGGCCATTTGCGCGGTGCGCTGGAAGTCGCCGAAACCCTGGCTCTCGATGAGCTGCGTCTGACACCCAGTGCCAGGCCGCCCCATCGGAATACGCCGCAGGTGTCGGCGCAAGACCGTCTGGCGATGGTCGAGTGCGCGGTGGCCGGTGTGGCGCCGTTGGTGGTGGACGCCCGCGAATTGCAGCGGGACAAACCGTCCTACACCATCGATACCCTGGAGTTGATGCGTGCCGAAATGGCCGCCGAGACCCAGGTTTTTCTGCTTTTGGGCTGGGACGCATTTTGCGGCCTGCCCACTTGGCACCGCTGGGAAGAGTTGCTCCAGCATTGCCATATCCTGGTGTTGCAACGCCCGGATGCCGACAGCGAACCGCCGGATGCCTTGCGCAACCTGCTGGCAGCGCGCTCGGTGAGCGACCCGCTGGCCCTCAAAGGGCCGAGCGGACAGATTGCATTCGTCTGGCAGACGCCGCTCGCGGTATCCGCCACCCAGATCCGTCAACTGCTGGCCAGCGGTAAGTCGGTACGTTTCCTGGTGCCCGACGCGGTCCTGGCCTACATCGATGCGCACGGACTCTACCGTGCGTCGAACTGAATAGGAGTGCCTCAAGGCACGTAGCAACAACGTGTATTGAAGCGCCCGAACATACGAGCAAAACGAGTTTTATATGACGAACAACGACGTAAACAAAGTTAAGCGCAAAGGCACATTCAAGAGTGCCCCGCTGCCTGAGAAAGTCCTCGCTGCCGAGCCACCTAAAGGCGACGAGCTGGTCAAGATCGCCGTAGCCGCCCTGGAAGACGTCAAGGCCCAGGACGTTCTGGTCATCGACGTTCGCGACAAGCAGAGCATCACCGACTTCATGATCATCGCTACCGGTACTTCCAACCGCCAGATCGGCGCGATGCTGGACAAGGTCCGCGAAGCCGTCAAAGCCCTGGGCATCAAGCCGCTGGGTGAAGAAGGCAAGGGCGACAGCGACTGGGTCCTGCTGGACATGGATGACGTGATCGTCCACATGATGACGTCCAACGCCCGTCAGTTCTACGACCTGGAGCGCCTGTGGAAAGGTGCCGAGCAGAGCCGTGCCGCTGATGGCAAACACCACAGCCCTGAAGTTGGTCACGAGCATTTCACCAAGCTCAACAAAGACCAGGAATAAGGAACGGCTGTGCGACTGCGACTGATCGCCGTCGGTTCTCGCATGCCCAAGTGGGTGGAAGAAGGCTGGCATGAATATGCCAAGCGTCTTCCGTCCGAGCTGGCGCTGGAACTGGTGGAAATACCGCTCAATACCCGTGGCAAGAACGCCGACGTGGCACGTTTCATCCGTCAGGAAGGCGAAGCCATGCTGGCCAAGGTCGGGCCGAACGAGCGCGTTGTCACCCTCGAAGTCCACGGCAAGCCCTGGAGTACCGAGCAACTGGCGGTCGAACTCGATCGCTGGCGGCTGGACTCGCGCACGGTCAACTTCATGGTCGGCGGCCCCGAAGGGCTGGCGCCGGAAGTCTGTGCCCGTGCCGATCAGCGCTGGTCGCTCTCGCCGTTGACGTTGCCGCACCCGCTGGTGCGGATTCTGATCGGCGAACAGCTGTATCGTGCCTGGACAGTTCTGTCCGGCCACCCTTACCACAAGTAGTTCTGCCCTCATGTCCCAGCCGATCCGCATCAAGGACCACGAAAAAGACGCCCGTCTGGTGCGTGGCCGCGTCGTGTTCGGGGCAATTGCAGTGGTGGCGCTGATCGGCGTACTGATCGCGCGCTTGTATTTCCTGCAGGTGATCCAGTACGAGTACCACTCGACGCTCTCGGAAAACAACCGTGTCCATGTGCAGCCGATTCCGCCGCCCCGTGGGCTGATTTTCGACCGCAACGGTGTCGTCATTGCCGACAACCGGCCCAGTTTCAGTCTGAGCATGACCCGCGAGCGCTCTGGCGATTGGCAGCAAGTGCTCGATGTGATCGTCCAGGTGCTGGAGCTGACGCCTGAAGATCGGGTGATTTTCGAGAAGCGCATGCGCCAGGGGCGCCGGCCGTTCGAGCCGGTGCCGATCCTGTTCGAGTTGACCGAAGAGCAGATCGCGCGAATCGCCGTGAACCAGTTCCGCCTGCCAGGCGTGGAAGTGGTCGCGCAATTGGTCCGTCATTATCCTCAGGGTGCGCATTTTGCGCACTCGGTGGGCTACATGGGGCGGATCAACGAGAAAGAACTGAAGACTCTGGATCCGGTGAGTTACAGCGGCACCCATCAAATTGGCAAAACCGGCATCGAGCGTTTCTACGAGCCGGAATTGCATGGTCAGGTGGGCTATGAAGAAGTCGAGACCAACGCTCGGGGCCGCGTATTGCGCGTGCTCAAGCGTACCGATCCGATTCCCGGCAAGGACATCGTCCTGAGCCTGGACATCAAATTGCAGGAAGCCGCCGAAGCCGCACTCGGCGGGCGTCGCGGTGCGGTGGTGGCGCTGGACCCGAAAACCGGTGAAGTCCTGGCGATGGTCAGCCAGCCGAGTTTCGACCCGAACCTGTTCGTCACCGGCATCAGCTTCAAGGCTTATTCCGAGCTGCGCGATTCCATCGACCGGCCGTTGTTCAACCGCGTGCTGCGTGGTCTGTACCCGCCGGGTTCGACGATCAAACCGGCGGTGGCGATTGCCGGCCTGGACGCGGGTGTGGTGACGGCTTCGACCCGGGTGTTCGACCCCGGTTATTACATGCTGCCCAACTACGATCACAAATACCGCAACTGGAACCGCACCGGTGACGGCTTCGTCGATCTCGACACAGCGATCATGCGTTCCAACGACACCTATTTCTATGACCTGGCCCACAAGCTGGGGATTGATCGGTTGTCGGCGTACATGACCAAGTTCGGCATCGGCCAGAAAGTCTCCCTGGACATGTTCGAAGAATCCCCGGGGTTGATGCCGACCCGCGAATGGAAGCGTGCGACCCGCCGTCAGGCCTGGTTCCCGGGGGAAACGCTGATTCTCGGGATCGGTCAGGGCTACATGCAATCGACCCCGTTGCAACTGGCCCAGGCCACCGCGCTGGTGGCCAACAAAGGCGTCTGGAACCGGCCGCACCTGGCCAAGACCATCGAAGGCGAGAAGCCAGTGGATGAGAATCCGATGCCGGACATCATCCTGCGCGACCCGTCCGACTGGAACAAGGTCAACCACGGCATGCAACAGGTTATGCACGGTGCTCGCGGTACGGCACGCAAAGCCTCGATTGGCGCGCAGTACCGGATCGCCGGCAAGTCGGGTACGGCCCAGGTGGTCGCGATCAAGCAGGGCGAGAAGTACGACCGCTCCAAGGTTCAGGAACGCCACCGTGACCACGCCTTGTTCGTCGGCTTCGCGCCGGCCGATGACCCGAAAATCGTGGTCTCGGTGATGGTCGAGAACGGTGAATCCGGCTCCGGCGTCGCAGCGCCTGTGGTGCGTCAGGTCATGGACGCCTGGCTGCTCGACGAGAGCGGTCATCTCAAGGCGGAATACGCCAGCCCTAACACCGCAGAGGCTACCGCCCGTGATGAATAATTTCGATCGCATGCTCTCCAGTGAGGATGTGATGCGCCGCCGTGCCACGCTGTTGCAGCGCATGCACATCGATGGCGTGCTGTTGATCCTGCTGCTGACGCTCGCCGCCGGCAGCCTGTTCGTTTTGTATTCAGCCAGTGGCAAGAGCTGGGACCTGCTGGCCAAACAGGCCACTTCGTTCGGCATCGGCCTGGTGTCGATGATCGTCATTGCCCAATTCGAGCCGCGCTTCATGGCGCGCTGGGTGCCGGTTGGCTATGTGGTCGGTGTGCTGTTGCTGGTGGTGGTGGATGTCATGGGGCACAACGCCATGGGTGCCACGCGCTGGATCAACATTCCCGGCGTGATCCGCTTCCAGCCATCGGAATTCATGAAGATCCTGATGCCGGCGACCATTGCGTGGTACTTGTCCAAGCGCACCTTGCCGCCGCAACTCAAGCACGTCGGCATCAGCCTGATGTTGATCGGCGTGCCGTTCATTCTGATCGTGCGGCAACCGGACCTCGGCACCTCGCTGCTGATCCTGGCCGGCGGTGCGTTCGTGCTGTTCATGGGTGGCCTGCGCTGGCGCTGGATCCTCAGCGTGCTCGCGGCTGCCGTGCCCGTGGCCATCGCCATGTGGTTCTTCATCATGCACGACTACCAGAAGCAGCGGATCCTGACGTTCCTCGATCCGGAGAGCGATCCGCTGGGCACCGGCTGGAACATCATTCAATCGAAGGCCGCCATCGGTTCCGGCGGTGTGTTCGGCAAGGGCTGGCTGCTGGGCACCCAGTCGCACCTGGACTTCCTCCCGGAAAGCCACACCGACTTCATTATTGCGGTGATGGGCGAAGAGTTCGGTCTGGTCGGTATCTGCGCGCTGCTGTTGATCTACCTGCTGTTGATCGGCCGTGGACTGGTGATTACCGCACAGGCCCAGACGCTGTTCGGCAAGTTGCTGGCGGGCGCCTTGACCATGACGTTTTTTGTATATGTTTTCGTCAACATCGGTATGGTCAGTGGCCTGTTGCCGGTGGTGGGGGTGCCGTTGCCGTTCATTAGCTACGGAGGAACTTCGCTGGTGACGCTGCTGTCAGCGTTTGGGGTTTTGATGTCGATCCATACCCATCGCAAGTGGATCGCACAGGTTTGAATAAGGTGAAGAGTTCAATGCAAGTAATGCGTGGCTGGGCGACTCGATACGCTCCGTGGGTCGGCCTGGTAAGCATCCTTGGCAGCGCGCAGGAAGCGTTGGCCGGCGATTACGAAGGCTCGCCCCAGGTGGCCGAGTTTGTCGGCGAGATGACCCGCGACTACGGTTTCGCCGGTGAACAGTTGATGGGCGTGTTCCGCGAAGCCGAGCGCAAACAGTCGATCCTGGACGCCATTTCGAAACCCGCCGAGCGGGTCAAACAGTGGAACGAATACCGCCCGATGTTCATCACCGATGCGCGAATCGCCCGTGGTGTGGATTTCTGGCGTCAGCATGAGGCCGTGCTGGCCCGTGCCGAGCAGGAATACGGCGTGCCGGCCCAGGTTATCGTCGCGATCATCGGCGTTGAGACCTTTTTCGGTCGCAATACCGGTAATTTCCGGGTAATCGATGCCTTGTCGACGCTGGGTTTCGACTATCCTCCCCGTGCCGAATTTTTCCGCAAGGAATTGCGTGAGTTCCTGTTATTGGCGAGGGAAGAGCAGGTCGATCCATTGACCCTCAAAGGTTCCTACGCCGGTGCCATGGGCCTGCCGCAGTTCATGCCGAGCAGCTTTCGCGCCTACGCGGTGGACTTCGACGGGGACGGCCACATCAATATCTGGAACAACCCGGACGATGCCATCGGCAGCGTTGCCAGTTACTTCAAGCATCATGGCTGGGTCGCCGGCGAACCGGTGGTCAGCCGCGCCGATGTGCGGGGCGATCAGGTCGACGAAGGTTTGACCACGGGCATCGAGCCGACTAAAACCGTCGGAGAGTTGCGGGCCTTGGGCTGGTCAAGTCATGATGCGCTGCGCGATGATATGCCGGTTACCGCATTCCGACTGGAAGGCGACAATGGCCCTGAATACTGGATGGGCCTGAAGAATTTTTACGCGATCACGCGTTATAACCGCAGCGTGATGTACGCCATGGCCGTACATCAACTGTCTGAACAGCTGGTCCAAGCACGGGGCGTCAAGTAATGCGGGCATTGCCTATGAATAAACCCCTGAAGCTGATGGCATTTGCCGCGCTGGCGGTGCTGGTCGCCAGTTGTTCGACCAGCCGCTCTCCGGCGCAGAAGTCCTCCACTGCCGTGCGCTCGACGCCGGGGCTGGACATCAACCGGGCTCACAAGGATGGCGCACCTTGGTGGGACGTCGACGTTTCACGCATCCCGGATGCCACGCCGACCCTGCACACCGGCCCGTACAAGGCCGCCCCTTACTCGGTACTGGGCAAAACCTACTTTCCGCTGCAAGAGTCCAAGACCTACGTGCAATCGGGCACGGCGTCCTGGTACGGTACCAAGTTCCATGGTCAGAACACCGCCAACGGCGAAGTCTATGACCTGTACGGCATGAGTGCCGCACACAAGACCTTACCGCTGCCGAGTTACGTTCGGGTGACCAACCTGGACAACAACAAGACGGTGATCTTGCGGGTCAACGACCGTGGACCGTTCTATTCCGACCGGATCATCGACTTGTCGTACGCCGCTGCGAAAAAGCTCGGTTACGCCGAAACCGGCACCGCACGGGTCAAGGTCGAAGGCATCGATCCGCAGCAATGGTGGGCGGCCAAGGGCCGTCCGGCGCCTTTAATGCTCAACGAGCCGCAAGTCGCGCAGAATAGCGCCCCGGTCATTACGGCTTCGGCCGGCACAGTCGAGCAATGGACGCCTCCGCCGCAGCAGCACGCCGCCGCCGTCGTCCCTGTTCAGCTTGCCGACGCAAAAAAAAACGCTTCTGCACCAGCCTCTGGCCAGTATCTGCAGGTGGGCGCGTTCGCCAACCCGGACGCTGCAGAACTGCTGAGGTCGAAGCTCAGCGGGATGGTGAGCGCTCCGGTGTTCATCAGCTCGATCGTGCGCAATCAGCAGACCCTGCACCGGGTGCGCATGGGTCCGATCGGTTCGCCGGGTGAAATCCAGCAAGTGCAGAACAGTGTGCGCATGGCCAATCTCGGTTCGCCAAGCGTAGTGACTGAGTAATACGTAGAACTTGATTGACGGTTCATCTGCGGTTTTGGGGGGTGAACCAGGTTGTTGGCTCGTCGAAGAACAAAAGCCCGGCAAAGGGTGGCTGGAGTGAGCAACTGAACACGCGATAACCCGTTAGAAGGTTATTTGATTAGTTTTGCCTTCGGGCAGTTTCCATTAGCGATTTCGAGAGACGGATGAACATCACCACCTTTGCCAAACGCCTGTGCCTTCTAGTCCCGCTGCTTCTCTCACCTGCCGCGTTCGCGGTCGAGATGATGCCGTCGCCACCGCAACTGGCCGCCAAGGCCTACGTGCTCATGGACGCCAGCAGCGGCAACGTGCTGGTCGAAAACAATGGTGACCAGCGTCTGCCGCCAGCCAGCCTGACCAAGCTGATGACCGCGTACATTGCGACGCTGGAAATCCGTCGTGGCCAGATCGGCGAAAACGATCCGGTGACCGTCAGCGAGAACGCCTGGCGTACCGGCGGTTCGCGGATGTTCATCAAGGTCGGTTCGCAAGTGACTGTCAGCGACCTGCTGCACGGCATCATCATCCAGTCCGGCAACGACGCCAGTGTTGCGCTCTCCGAGCACATCGCCGGCAGCGAAGACGCCTTCGCCGACATGATGAACAAAACCGTCGGCGACCTGGGCATGACCAACAGCCACTTCATGAACCCGACCGGTTTGCCGAACCCAGAGCACTATTCGTCGGCTCACGACATGGCCGTGCTGGCTCGCGCGATCATCCACGAAGACCCGGCTCACTATGCGATCTACTCGCAGAAAGAGTTCTTCTGGAACGGCATCAAGCAACCTAACCGCAACCTGCTGCTGTGGCGCGACAAGACCGTCGACGGTCTGAAAACCGGTCACACCGACGAAGCGGGCTACTGCATGGTGTCCTCGGCCGTACGTGATGGCATGCGTCTGATCGCCGTGGTGTTCGGCACCAACAGCGAAGTGGCTCGCGCCGCCGAGACCCAGAAGCTGCTGACCTACGGTTTCCGCTTCTTCGAAACCCAAACCTTCTATCAGAAAGGCGCCGAGCTGGCTCAGGCTCCTGTCTGGAAGGGCGCCACCAATCAGGTCAAGGCCGGTCTGGCTGAAGACCTGACCATGACCCTGCCAAAAGGCCAGCTGAAAAAGCTCGCCGCCAGCATGACCATGAACCCGCAACTGGTTGCGCCAATCGCCAAGGGCGACGTGATTGGCAAGGTCGAAGTCAAACTGGACGACAAGGTAGTGCACAGCGCCGACCTGATCGCTCTGGACGGCGTCGAAGAGGGTGGTATCTTCCGTCGCATGTGGGATAGCATCCGTCTATTCTTCTACGGCTTGTTCAACTGATAGTGTGCTCCTGCAAGGCCCCGTGCTGATCCGGCGCGGGGCTTTGCCGTCGCCACGGCTTACGCTTACGAGGCCGTTACGCCATGACCGATACCGAAGTAAAGGCGCCTAAGATCGAATTCCCTGCCACCGATTACCCGGTTAAGGTGATCAGTGACACGGGTGTGGGCAACAAGGACAAGATCATCGACATCGTCCGCAAGCACGCCACGATCAACGATGAGCGTGTGGACGAGCGTCAAAGCAGCAACGGCAAATACACCACTATTCAGTTGCACATCGTCGCGACCGACCAGGATCAGCTGTACAACATCAACAGCGAACTGCGGGCTACCGGTTTCGTGCACATGGTGCTGTGATGTCCGGCACGCTGGGCTTTCGCGAGCTCGGCCAGATGGCTTACGAGCCGGTCTGGCATGCCATGCAACGCTTCACCAACGAACGCGGCAGCGATGCGCCCGACGAGATCTGGCTGGTCGAACACCCGCCGGTCTTCACTCAGGGGCAGGCCGGCAAGGCCGAGCACTTGTTGCTGCCGGGAGATATCCCGGTGGTGCAGGTAGATCGCGGTGGCCAGGTGACGTATCACGGGCCCGGGCAACTGGTGGCCTATCTGTTGCTGGACGTGCGCAAGCTGGGTTTCGGCGTACGCGACCTGGTGAGCCGGATGGAGTCTTGCCTGATCGAGCTGCTCGCCAGTTACGGCGTGACCGCTGCGGCCAAGCCGGATGCACCGGGTGTTTATGTCGACGGTGCGAAAATCGCTTCCCTGGGTCTGCGGATCCGCCACGGTTGTTCCTTTCATGGCCTGGCCCTGAACGTGGACATGAACCTGGAACCGTTTCGACGGATTAATCCCTGCGGCTACGCCGGGCTGGCGATGACCCAGCTGAGCGACCATGCAGGATCGATTGAATTTGCCGAGGTAAGTGCCCGGCTGCGCGCGCAGCTCGTCAAACACCTCGACTATGCTGAGCAGACGACCCTAACGGGCGGAATCGACTGATATGACTACTGATGCAGTGCAAACCATGATCCCGACGCTGGATGTCACCGAGCGTCCGGCCCCGCGTGCCAAGGTTGAAGCCGGCGTTAAGCTGCGCGGCGCCGAGAAGGTTGCACGCATCCCGGTAAAGATCATTCCGACCACTGAGCTGCCGAAAAAGCCTGACTGGATTCGCGTACGCATCCCGGTGTCTCCGGAAGTCGACCGCATCAAGGCCTTGTTGCGCAAACACAAGCTGCACAGCGTGTGCGAAGAAGCCTCCTGCCCGAACCTGGGCGAGTGCTTCTCCGGTGGCACCGCGACCTTCATGATCATGGGTGACATCTGCACCCGTCGCTGCCCGTTCTGCGACGTGGGTCACGGTCGTCCGAAGCCACTGGACGTCAACGAGCCGGAAAGCCTGGCCATCGCTATCGCCGACTTGAAACTCAAATACGTCGTGATCACCTCGGTAGACCGCGACGACCTGCGTGACGGCGGTGCCCAGCACTTTGCCGACTGCATCCGCGAAATCCGCAAGCTGTCGCCGAACGTACAGCTCGAAACCCTGGTTCCGGACTACCGTGGCCGCATGGACATCGCGCTGCAAATCACCGCTGCCGAGCCGCCGGATGTGTTCAACCACAACCTGGAAACCGTGCCGCGCCTGTACAAGGCTGCGCGTCCGGGTTCGGACTACCAGTGGTCGCTGACCCTGCTGCAACGCTTCAAGCAAATGATGCCGCACATTCCGACCAAGTCCGGCCTGATGCTGGGTCTGGGCGAGACCGACGAAGAAGTCATCGAAGTCATGAAGCGCATGCGCGAGCACGACATCGACATGCTGACCCTGGGCCAGTACCTGCAGCCATCGCGCAGTCACTTGCCGGTACAGCGTTTCGTGCACCCGGACACCTTCGCCTGGTTCGCCGAGGAAGGTTACAAAATGGGCTTCAAGAACGTCGCTTCCGGTCCGCTGGTTCGCTCCTCGTACCACGCCGACGAGCAGGCGAAGCTGGTCAAGGCCGAGCTGATGTCGTCCTGATAGCGAATGATCGCATTCCCCTGTAGGAGCTGCCGCGGGCTGCGATCTTTTGATCTTGTTTTTAAAACCATCAAAAGATCGCAGCCTCGTTGCACTCGACAGCTCCTACAGGGCTCGTGGTCAATCGTGGGAGATTCAAGGTGACCGCTCGACCGATCCACACCCTCTGTCCTCATGCTCCGGTTCCGGCGTTGCCGTCGGAAGGGCTGATCGCTGTTATTGCACCTGCCGGGCCTGCACCGCTGGACACCGACAAAGCCGTGCAATGGATGCGCGCCCGTGGCTATTCACTGAAGATTTTTCCTGGCGTCTACGAGAAGGACGGTTACCTGGCCGGCAGCGATGAGGTGCGGCTCAATGACCTGCACGCGGCGTTCGCCGATGACGAAGTCGACGCCATCATTTGCCTGCGTGGGGGATACGGTACGCCGAGGTTGCTTGATCGCATTGATTTCGAATTGCTGCGCAACAACGCCAAGCCGTTCATCGGCTACAGCGACATCACTGCGCTGCATCTGGCGATCAGTCGTTATGCCGGCTTCGTGACGTTCCATGGGCCGTTGCTCAATGCCGACCTGCTGGGAGACAGGCAAAAGCCCACCGAGCCTTCATTTTTCAACATACTGCGCGGGCAGGTTAAGGCGGGCAGCGTGATGGCGCATCCCGTGGCCTATCCATTGACGACGATCGAGCCGGGCATCGCCCATGGGCGTTTGCTGGGCGGCAATCTGTCGATGATCGCTGCGACCATGGGTACGCCTTATGAAATCGATGCCGAGGGCGTCATTCTCTTCATTGAGGACATCAACGAGCCGCTATACCGCATCGACCGGATGCTGACGCACCTGCGGCTGGCCGGCGTTTTGGGCAAGTTGCGCGGCGTGCTGGTTGGGGATGTGGCGGGCGTTGAGGTGCCGACGCTGGAACGGTTGCTCAAGCAGACGTTCGAGCCTTTGCAGATCCCGGTGTTGTCGGGGTGGCGCAGCGGGCATTGTGATCCGAATCTGACGCTGCCGATGGGGGCGTTGGTCAGGCTGGATGCGGGGAACAAGGAGTTGGTGTTGGAGCAGGATGTGGTGGTCAGGAAGTCATAAATACTACGAAAAGATCGCTGCCTGCGGCAGCTCCTACAGGTGTACACAAACCTTGTAGGAGCTGCCGAAGGCTGCGATCTTTTGCTTTTAGCGGTTACGCAAACCTTCCAGCAACTTGTGCGTCGGATACCCATCCGCCGGCCAGCCAAACGACTGCTGTGCACTACGGATCGCCTTGCGCGTATTGGCGCCGATGATGCCGTCCGCTGTACCCGCGTCGTAGTTCTGGGCGCTCAGCAGGTTTTGCAGTTCGATTCGCTCGGTGCGGCTCAGCGGCAGATCATCTTTGGGCCACGTGCCACTGATCAGCCCCGCGCCATTGAAGCGCTCGGACAACAGGCTCACTCCCAAGGCATAGGACGACGAGTTGTTGTACTTGAGGATCGCACGGAAGTTATCGAGGACCAGGAAGGCCGGGCCTCGATAGCCTGCCGGCAACAGCAGCGCCGCGGACAATTGCTCTGACCCTGCCGGGACCTGGCCACCGTTTGGCAGCGTAACTCCCAGTTGCCGCCACTCGGCGACACTCTTGCGAATCGTGCCATCGGCCAGCACGTAATTGAAGCCGCTCGGAAGCTGGACTTCAAAGCCCCATGGTTGGCCTCTCTGCCAGCCAGAGCTCTGCAGGTAATGCGCGGTCGAGGCCAGTGCGTCAGCCGAACTGCCCCAGATATCGCGACGGCCATCGCCATCGAAATCCACGGCGTGGGTGTTGTAGGTGGTCGGGATGAACTGGGTCTGGCCCATGGCGCCGGCCCAGGAACCGAGCATTTTCTCGGGTTCGATATCACCCTGTTGCAGGATTTGCAGTGCGGCGATCAATTGCGCGTGGGCAAAACCAGGGCGCCGGCCCTCGTAGGCCAGGGTTGCCAGGGAATTGATCACCGACTTGCTGCCCTGGAACTGACCGAAGTTACTCTCCATGCCCCACACGGCCACCAGCGCCTGACGATCGACGCCATAACGCTGTTCGATGCTTTGCAGAACGCCGGCATATTGCTCGACCAGTGCCTGGCCTTTGCGAACCCGCAGCGGTGACAGGGCGCCATCGAGGTATTCCCACACCGGTTTTGCGAATTCCGGCTGGCTGCGATCGGCACGAATCACACTGGGGTCGAAGCTGACATTGGCGAAAGCGCGATCGAACAGATCGGCGCGGATACCGGCGGCCAGGGCATCCTTGCGGAAACCCGCCTGCCATTCGGCGAAGGTCTGGGTTGGCTGGATGTCGAGGTTTTCACCGTTCGGAACCACAGGCGGAATGACCGCTGGGGCGGTGGCGACGGGGAGGGATTGAAGCGGCTGGGCGTCGGCGGCGGTGGGTTTTTCCGCGCAGGCGACTAGCAAAACGAGGCTGGAGGCAGCAATCAATTGGCGTAGGTGCCAACGACGGGAAAGACAAAAGGGCATGCACGGGTCCAGGAAATACGGATCAGGTACAGACCTTAACATGTTGAGCGGATGCTTGCCTTTCAGGCCGCCAGAAAGTAAGAAGCCTCCCAGCTATTAGACTGGAAGGCTTCGCGGCGGTAGCTGCCTTTGCCCTTGCCGGCTCGTTCCTGACGGCTGCGGAACAGTGGCTGGGCGATGATGGATTTGGCCTTGTTGGGGCCGTGTTTGGACGGCTTTTTGCTCATGGTGATGTCTCTCGATTGAGTGGGTTTTGCGGGGGCAATAATCTGCCGAAGTCGGGGTTCTGTCTATAGGGCGGATGGATGTGGGTTTTGTAGGAAGGAAGATCAAAAGATCGCAGTCTGCGGCAGCTCCTACATGAGAAAGCGATCTCTTGTAGGAGCTGCCGCAGGCTGCGATCTTTGATTTTATTCGGCAGGCAACGACAATCTCTGACCAGCCATCAACAACGTCAATCGACTCAAGCTCATCCACGGCGAACCGGCAGCCTGGCCTTTGATCTGCGCGTCGATGCGCTGTGCTTCGAGCAGCAACTGCGCCCAGCGTTGCGCCGAGTAGCGTTGCAGAGCCTTGCTCATCAGTGGTTTGCGCTTGTCCCAAACCGGTGGCTTGGCCTGGCTGAAGGCCTTGTCCAGCGGTGTGCCCTGACTGTATTGCAGGGAAATATTGGCCAGCAGTCGCAGCTCCCGGGCCAGCGCCCAGAGAATTACCGGTGGCTCGACGCCTTCACCGCGCAGCCCTTCGAGCATGCGTAGCGCGTGGGCGGCTTCGCCGTTGAGAATCGCATCGGTCAACCCGAAGACATCGAAACGCGCACTGTCGGCCACCGCAGCCTGCACGGTTTCGACGGTGATCTGTCCGCCCTCGGCCATCAGTTTGAGCTTTTCGATTTCCTGGGCGGCGGCCAGCAGGTTGCCCTCGACTCGCGCAGCGATCAGCTCGACGGCGTCCTGGCTGGCAGAAAGCCCGGCCTGGGACAGACGCTGGCGGATCCAGCTCGGCAGCTGGTTGGCATCCACCGGCCAGATCTGCACGAACTGAGTCTGTTGGCCTTCGACCAGCGCCTTGCCCCACTTGGTTTTCTGCGCGCTGCCATCGAGCTTCGGCAGGCTGATCAGCAACAGCGTGTCTTCGGCCGGTCGCGAGCAGTACTCGATGAGGGCTGCAGCACCTTTGTCACCCGGCTTGCCGGAAGGCAGGCGCAGTTCCAGAAGACGCTTTTCGGCAAACAGCGACATGCTGGCGCCGGCCTGAAGCAACGTACCCCAGTCGAAACTGGCATCGGCGGCGAAGACCTGGCGTTCGTCGAAACCCTGTTGGCGGGCGGCGGTGCGGATTGCGTCAGCGGCTTCCTGACACAGCAACGGGTCGTCGCCGCTGATCACATAGACCGGCGCGAGGGCACCTTGCAGGTGTTTGGCGAGTTGGGCGGGAGCGAGCTTCATAAGAAAGGGCGAACGGGGCGCCTGAGCGCCCCGTAAGTCTTACTGCTGCGGCAGTTCGATAGGCGACTGACGCGGGGTTTCCGCTTCAGCTTTCTGCGCCGCTTCCAGAGCAGCAGCTTCGGCCTTGGCCCTGGCTTCGGCGGTCTGTTGCAATTGGGCCAACTGGGTCGGCGTGAGCTGCTGCAGGCGCAGCATCATGCGTTGTACCAGCTCGCGACGCATTTCCTTGCGCGCATCGGCGGCTTCCTGATCGGAACCCACCAGGTTGTTGCCGTCGTGGATGAAGACCTTCTGTACTTCGAGCTTATCGTCGATCAGCGAGAGGTTGCCCTGGCTGAGGATGTTGTAGCTGAGCACGGTGTTCAACTGATACTCGCCCGTACGACCGGCACCGGCGTAGCTGAGGATGCGCTGGGTTTCCTGCTCGTCGGTCAGCACCAGTTTGTACGGTGCGCCGGTGTAGACCTTGACGCCGCTGCTATCGAGTACCTGACGCAGTTGGGTCACGGTTTCGCCGTAGGCGTTGCGTGCACTGAGGTCCAGTTCCTTGATCGCCAGTTCGGTAGTGCCGGTGCCGCGCAGCTGGAAACCGCAGGCGCTCAGCAGAACCGCGAGGCCCATTACCAGCAAATTGCGTTTGATCATTGTGTTGCTCCCCTTGAAACCATGTGGGCCGATCATGCGGCCCGAAAGGTTTTACTTGGCGCCAGGCGAACCTGACGCCCGATCCAATTAGCTGGCGACGATGTTGACCAGTTTCCCGGGCACCACGATCACTTTACGAATAGTCAGGCCATCGACGAAGCGCAACACGTTTTCGTTGGCGCGTGCGGCGGCTTCGACTTCTTCGCGTGTCGCGCTGGCCGGCATTTCGATCTGGCCGCGCAGCTTGCCGTTGACCTGGATGACCAGCGTCAGGCTGTCCTGCACCAGTGCGCTGTCGTCCTGTACCGGCCAACTGGCGTCGATCACCGCATCAGCATGGCCCAGTTGGTTCCACAGCTCATGGCTGATGTGCGGCGTGATCGGAGCCAGCAGCAGGGTCACGGTTTCCAGACCTTCGTGAATCAGTGCGCGATCCTGTTCGGTGGCTTGCGCGGCTTTTTCCAGCACATTCATCAGCGTCATCACCTGGGCGATGGCGGTGTTGAATTTGTGGTTCTGGCCGACGTCCTGGCTGGCCTGCTTGATGGCCAGGTGGATCGAGCGACGAACAGCTTTTTGCTCGTCATTCAGGCTGGCGACGTCCAGTTTGCCCGGCAGGCCTTGAGTGACGTGTGCCTGGGCCAGACGCCAGACGCGCTTGAGGAAGCGGTGCGAACCTTCAACGCCGGAGTCGGACCATTCCGCGCTCATGTCCGGTGGCGAGGCGAACATCATGAACAGGCGGCAGGTGTCTGCGCCGAACTGATCGATCATCGACTGTGGGTCGACGCCGTTATTCTTCGACTTGGCCATCTTCTCGGTGCCGCCGATTTCCACTGGCAAACCGTCGGATTTCAGTTTGGCGCTGATGACCTTGGCTTTGCTGTCACGCTCAAGCTCGACGTCCGCCGGGTTGAACCAGGTGTAGGCGCCATTTGCTTCGCGACGATAGTAAGTTTCGGCGATCACCATGCCCTGGGTCAGCAGGTTCTTGAACGGCTCGTTGGAGCTCACCAGGCCTTCGTCGCGCATCAGCTTGTGGAAGAAGCGCGCGTAGAGCAGGTGAAGAATCGCGTGTTCGATACCGCCGATGTACTGATCCACCGGCAACCAGTGGTCGGCCGCCGATTTTTCCACCAGACCGCCTTCATACTGCGGCGAGGCGTAGCGAGCGTAGTACCAGGAGGACTCGACGAAGGTGTCCATGGTGTCGGTTTCACGCTTGGCAGGCTGGCCGCATTTCGGGCAGCTGCACTCGTAGAACTCGGGCATGCGCGCCAGTGGCGAACCGGCGCCGTCCGGCACCACATCTTCCGGCAGTACGACGGGCAGTTGATCTTCCGGCACCGGTACGTCACCGCAAGTGGCGCAGTGGATGATCGGGATCGGGCAGCCCCAGTAGCGCTGGCGGCTGATGCCCCAGTCGCGCAGGCGGAACTGGGTGCGCGACGCGCCCAGTGCTTTCTTGATCAGGGCGACTTCGATGGCGTCGAAGGCGCCGGCAAAGTCGAGACCATCGAACTCGCCGGAATTGATCAGTGTGCCGTGCTCGCCGTAGGCGTCTTGCCACGGGGCCGGATTGGTGTCACCGGAACTGGTGCGCACCACGGATTTGACCGGCAGGTTGTACTTGTGGGCGAATTCGAAGTCGCGTTCATCGTGAGCCGGAACCGCCATCACCGCGCCATCGCCGTAGTGCATCAGCACATAGTTGGCGACCCAGACCGGCAGTTTTTCGCCAGTCAATGGGTGTTCCACGAACAGACCGGTCGGCAGGCCTTTTTTCTCTTGAGTGGCGACGTCGGCTTCAGCCACGCTGCCACCTTTGCATTCAGCGATGAACGCTTGCAGCTCAGGGTTGTTCTGCGCGGCCAGGGTAGCCAGGTGGTGTTCGGCGGCTACGGCGACATAAGTCGCGCCCATCAGGGTGTCCGGACGGGTGGTGAAGACTTTCAGTGTGCCGGTTTCGCCGATGGAGTCGACGCTGTACGGGAACTGCACTTCCATGCCGCGGGATTTGCCGATCCAGTTGCGCTGCATGGTCTTGACCTGTTCAGGCCAGCCCGGCAGTTCGTCGAGACTCTCCAGCAGCTCATCCGCGTAGGCGGTGATCTTGAAGTAGTACATCGGGATTTCGCGCTTTTCGATCAGCGCGCCGGAACGCCAGCCGCGACCGTCGATCACCTGTTCGTTGGCCAGAACGGTCTGGTCGATCGGGTCCCAGTTCACGGTGCCGCTTTTCTTGTAGATCACACCTTTTTCGAACAGGCGAGTGAACAGCCATTGTTCCCAGCGGTAGTAATCAGGCTTGCAGGTGGTCACTTCGCGCGACCAGTCCACCGCCAGGCCCAGGCTGCGCAGCTGGGTTTTCATGTAGGCGATGTTTTCGTAGGTCCACTTGGCGGGCGCTACGTTGTTCTTCATCGCGGCGTTTTCCGCCGGCATGCCGAAGGCGTCCCAACCCATGGGTTGCAGGACGTTCTTGCCTTGCATGCGCTGGTAGCGGGAGATCACGTCGCCGATGGTGTAGTTGCGCACGTGCCCCATGTGTAGCTTGCCGCTGGGGTAAGGGAACATCGACAGGCAGTAGTAAGTCTCCTTGCCTGGCTGTTCACTGACTTCAAAGGACTTTTGCTCGTCCCAGAACGACTGGGCGGCGGCTTCGATTTCACGGGGCTGATATTGTTCGTGCATGGCTACTTTTGAACTGAATAGGGGTGGCCTAATCCTCTTCAATGCAACGCTGGACGATGAATGCGCCAATTCGGCGTTTCGGTGCCCAGTCGAGCTGGAAGTGGAGTTACAGGAAGCGCCGTAGCATACATGACCGCACTCTACCGAGGGAAACCCTGATTGCTGCCGCGCGTCTCGCGAAAACCGCTGCGAGGGCCGTTGGTCGCGGCGTCCAGCCGGTTTGTTCATGGAAGCTAAGCTCTAACTGGGGAGTAGGTCTTATCTTCCAATGAGGTGAGGGATGGTTGATTCACAGCAAAAAGCTACAAAACCGGAGCTGTACGAAAGACTGATCGATCGTCTGGGCATGGCCCTGGAAGCGGCAAAAACCGCTGGCCGGCTGCGCGATGAACGTCCGCTGGAGCTGGAATTGCGTGGCCTGAGCCCCGCAGAGTTTGCCCTGGTCAAGGCGTATCTGGATCGCAGTGAACGTGAGACACACGGATGCTTGTCCGAAGCAGTGAAGCAACTCGACGCACCACGTTCAGCCAAGATTATCTGGCTCAAGGACAAGGTCCCCGGCAGAGACGCGGTAAAGGTCCGGTCTTTGCAGTTCAAGTAAGGGCACAGAGCCATGCTCCATGATTTTTTGAAGCATAGTCCTTCCGTATTTATTGTCGCATTGCGTCAATCCACTTAGGCTTCGGGCATCTCAGGGAGATGCTCGATGCCTTTTCGTTATTTCGTGAAACAACTTCTACTGCCGCCCGGCATTTTATTGCTGCTGCTTTTGCTCGCGTGGTGGCTGCGCCGCTCAAGGCCGAGGCTTGCCGGCGTGTGCTTTGCGCTGGGGTTCGGCGGCTTTTGGCTGATGAGTCTGCCAATTGTCGTGCAATGGAGCGCCGAACTTCTGGAGCGTGAACCGCCGCTGGCGCTTGATGAGTGGGCGACGTTGGCGCAACACGCTGATGCGATTGTATTGCTGGGCTCTGGGCGTGAGCGCGGCGATCCGGCGTGGGGAGCCGATCAGCCGACCGGAGTTGGTCTGGAGCGTCAGCGCTATGCGGCCCGCCTGGCCAAAGCCTCGGGTTTGCCGATTCTGACCACTGGCGGCCTGCATTACGGCACGCCGCCCACCGAGGCACAGCTGATGGCTGACTCGTTGCGCGATGATTTCGGCGTGGCCGTACGTTGGCAGGAAGGCGAAAGCCGTACCACTTGGGAAAATGCACAGTTGAGTGCCAAGGTGCTACTGCCCGAAGGAATCAAGCGCGTGGTGCTCGTGACGCAAGCCTGGCACATGCCGCGAGCCGTCTGGAGTTTCCAGAAGGTCGGGTTTGAGGTGGTGCCGGCGCCGATGGGGTTTCTTGGTGTAGACAATGCCCGGCCACTGGGAGGCTGGTTGCCGGAGTTCAAGTCGATCTGGCAGAGCGGGCAATTGATGAATGAGGCGGTGGGGCAGATCGGGTATTCGCTTTTCTACCGCTGAAAATCGACAAGATCGCAGCCTCGTTTCACTCGATAGCTCCTACAGAGTTCGTAATCCCCTGTA
>NZ_JBSVXD010000054.1:0-32007 GCF_054070755.1 Pseudomonas sp. SDO5591_S426
GCGAATCCTGTGGGAGCGGGCTTGCCCGCGATGGCGGCATGTCAGCCACACATATCTGTCGGCCAGAAACAAAAATGCCAAGCGCAATGCCTGGCATTTTTTGTAGCTCATCTGTCGCCCAAAGGCGAATCAGAATGGCAGTTTCATGCCCGGTGGCAGTTGCATGCCAGCGGTCATGCTGCCCATCTTGTCCTGGCTGTTGGCTTCGATCTTGCGCACGGCGTCGTTGACGGCGGCGGCAACGACGGCTTCGAGCATTTCCTTGTCGTCTTCGCTCAGGCCTTCGACCAGGCTAGGGTCGATGGTCACGCTCTTGACGTCATGACGACCGGTCATCACCACGGTGACCATATCGCCACCCGCGCGACCGGTGACTTCGGCATTGGCCAGCTCTTCCTGCATCTTGGCCATTTTTTCCTGCATCTGCTGTGCCTGCTTCATCAGGCCGGCCATGCCACCTTTCATCATGGGAATCACCTCAAAAGTACTTGGATTAAACGGCGCCCGGCCCTTCCGGCCGAACGCCTTCAGTTATTAGCCCTGACTGACCAGGGCTTCGACAGGTTCAATAGTATCGTTACGGATCACCGCACCGAACTGCTGCATCATTTGCTGGATGAACGGATCACCGTGGATCGACTCCTCGGCCTCGCGCTGACGGTCGGCACGCCGGCGGGACGCCGCCTGGGCCGGGGTTTCCTGCTCGGGCTTGATCAGCTCCATGGTCAGGGTCAGGGTCCGTCCGTGATACTGGTTCAACGCATCGTTGAGACGACGCTGCTGCGTCGCGTTGAACAAGGCGCTGTGGGCCGGGTCCAGGTGCAACAGCCAATTGTCGCCATCCACGGCGATCAATGTGCAGTTGGCGGCGATGCTACCGGTCATGCCGGAGATCGGCAGCTTCGGGAACAGCTCCAGCCATTGCAGGGCCAGACCGGTGGCCGGCGCAGCGGCAGGCTCGGGTTCAGGCTCAGGCGCCGGCTCGGCAGTATGTTCGCTCGCCAGTTCATCGAGGTAGCTGTAGGCCGAATCCATGTCCGGCTCGATGTAGTCTTCGTCCAGCGGTGGCTCGTCGTCCAGGTCGATGCCCGGCGTGGCGGCATCGACCTCGGCCACGGACGGCTCCGGAATCGGCGCGGCGGCCCACTCCGGTGCATCCGGCACCACGCTGTCAGGCGTCGGCAACGGCATCGGCGGCAATTCGGGTTGTTCGCTGGTGGTTTCCAGCACCGGCTCCACCGCAGGCTGCTGAACAGGCGCAGGCTCGACCGGATCATTCCATGGCAGGTCGACCACTTCTTCGACCACGACCGCTTCGACCACCGGCTCGGGCACAACCACCGGCGCTACCGGTTCAGGCGCGGACACAGGCTCGGGAGCCACAACAGGCGCAACAGGCGTCGGTGCAACTGCCGCAGCGACCACCGGCGCAACGACCGGCGTGGCAGCCACTGATTTGGCGGAATCAACCGTGGCCTGGCTGATCCCCACTGGCTTTAGCGGTTGCCTCGGGGCATCCGCCGTATCGGCGGGCCGGAACGCGAGCATCCGCAGCAACACCATTTCAAATCCGCCACGGGGGTCCGGCGCCAGCGGCAAGTCGCGGCGGCCGATCAGGCCCATCTGGTAGTAGAACTGCACGTCTTCGGCCGGCAACGCCTGGGCCAATGCCAGCACCCGGTCACGGTCGCCGTGACCGTTGTCGACACCTTCCGGCAAAGCCTGGGCGATGGCGACACGGTGCAGCACGTTGAGAATTTCCGAGAGCACGCCGCTCCAGTCCGGGCCTTGCTCGGCCAGATGACGGACAGCTTCGAGCAACGCCTTGGCGTCGCCTTCGATCAATGCATGCAGAACGTCATAGACCTGCCCGTGATCGAGGGTGCCGAGCATCGCCCGCACATCGGCAGCCATGACCTTGCCTTCACCGAAGGCAATCGCCTGATCGGTCAGGCTCATGGCATCCCGCATCGACCCATCGGCGGCGCGGCCCAGCAACCACAGCGCATCGTCTTCGAACGGCACGTTCTCGACGCCCAGCACGTGGGTCAAATGCTCGACCACACGCTCCGGCGTCATGTTCTTCAGGGAGAACTGCAAGCACCGCGAGAGAATCGTTGCAGGAAGTTTCTGCGGATCAGTGGTGGCCAGGATGAACTTGACGTAGGGTGGCGGCTCTTCAAGGGTTTTCAGCAGCGCATTGAAGGAATGGCTGGAGAGCATGTGCACTTCGTCGATCAGGTAGACCTTGAAGCGCCCACGGCTCGGGGCGTATTGCACGTTGTCGAGCAGCTCGCGGGTGTCTTCGACTTTAGTGCGGCTCGCGGCGTCGATCTCGATCAGGTCGACGAAACGGCCCTCATCGATCTCACGGCACACCGAGCACTCGCCGCAAGGCGAAGAAGTGATACCCGTTTCACAGTTCAGGCATTTGGCGATAATTCGCGCGATGGTGGTCTTGCCGACCCCGCGCGTACCGGTGAACAGGTAGGCGTGGTGCAGCCGCTGGCTGTCCAAGGCATTGATCAGAGCCTTGAGCACATGGGTCTGGCCGACCATTTCGCGGAACGAGCGCGGACGCCATTTACGTGCAAGAACCTGATAACTCATCGAAAACCATCGCAACGGTAGAAGCAGAAGCGGCTAATGCTAGCGGAGCAAGGCCAAAATTGCATCCGGCGCGCTCGTCTAATCTGGCTAAGCTGCATTTCGGGGGCTTTTTGTTTCAAAGAAGCGGAGCGTTTATGCGGCTGGCCTTGGGGGCACTGCTGTTGATCAGCCTGAACGGCGCCGCCGCTGAAGCGCCGTTGCGCTTCGTGGTGCCCGACAGTTGGGCCATGCCGATGGTGCAGTTCGAACATGGCCGGCCAACCCAGGGCATTCTGTATGACGTGATGCTCAGCCTCGCGACTCAGGTCGGCGTTCCTGCGCAGTTTCACGTGCTGCCAAGGGGCCGGGTGCAAAGCGCCATGGAACACGGCGAGGTCGATGTTCGCTGTTATGCCGCGCAATCATGGCTACCGAATCAGTCCGGCGATTACATCTGGAGTATCCCGCTCTGGACCCAGCCCGACTTGCTTGTCAGCCGCCCCGCGCCCCAAACCTCAGTGGTTCCGGCAAGCCTGCCCCGACAGTCCGTCGGTACCGTGCTCGGCTACAGCTACCCGACCCTGCAACCGCTGTTCGACGCCAATCAACTGCTGCGCGACGACGCTCGCAATCAGGAACAGGTGCTGGAAAAACTTCACGCCGGGCGCAATCGCTATGCGGTCAGCAACCAATGGTCACTGGACTGGTTCAACCAACGCCTGATGCCGGAACATCAATTGCTGAGCGTTGCGGTGCTGCAGGAGCAAAGCGTCGGTTGCTATGTGCGCAACGACCCAAAAGTGCCGGTGCAACGGATATTGCGGACGTTGGTGCGCATGAAAATGTCCGGGGAAATCGATGACATCATTCGGTTGTACATCGGCGGCAAACCTTAACCCGCGGTCTTCAGCAAATCCGGCGCCTGCCATTGCGGCGGAGTGACAAACGCTGCCACCCAACCCGGTACATCCGTGGACGGCATCGGTCGAGCGATGAAATACCCTTGGGCCACGTCGCAGCCCAGACGCAGCAACAACTCTCCGTGTTCCACGCTTTCCAGTCCCTCGGCAATCACCTGACGACCAAACGCCCGGGCCAGGCCAATGATCGCGGTGGTCAGGGCCAGGTCGTCGCTGTCATGCAGAATGTCGCGCACAAAGGTTTTATCGATCTTGATGGTTTGCGTGCGCAGACGCTTGAGGTAGCTCAGGGACGAGTAACCCGTGCCGAAATCCCCCAAGGAAAACTGCACGCCCAGCGCCTGGCAGGCCTGCAAGCAGTCGCTGACGTGCTGGATATTCTCGATGGCGACCGACTCGACGATTTCCAGGTCCAGCCGCTGCGGTGCGACCCCGGCATGCCGCGCCAACACGTTTTTGAGCCGGTCGACAAAGTCCGCCCGCTGAAAATGCCGGGCCGCGATGTTGACGCTCACCGGCCAGTCATGCCCCGCTTGCCGCCACTGGTCCAACTGCGCCAGCACCTGATCCATCACCCATTCGCCGATATCGATGATCAGGTCGGTTTCTTCCACCAGCGGTAAAAACTCCCGCGCCGGGACGATGCCGTTTTGCGGATGTTCCCACCGCAGCAACGCCTCGAAACCGACGACTTCACCACGACGCATGTCGACCTTGGGCTGGAAATGCAGACGCAATTCGCCGCAAGCCAAGGCCCGACGCACCTGTTCGACAGTCTGGTGCGTGGCCTTGACCTCTCGATCCCGGGAGACATCGAACAGATGAAAGCGCTTGCGGCCGCTCTGCTTGGCCACGTACATCGCCTGATCGGCGTGGCGCAACAGGGTTTCGGCATCTTCGTTGTCATGGGGAAACAACGTGACGCCGATACTGGCGAACACATGGATGTCCTTGCCATTGAGCGAGTACGGCGCCGAGATTGCCCCCAACACCCGATTCAGCGCCGCGCGCAATTCCGGCAGGTCGCGAACATATCGCAGCACCAGCACGAACTCGTCACCAGCCAGCCGCGCCACCACATCCTCGCCGCGCACGATGCCGCGCAATCGTTTGGCAACTTCGACCAGCAAAAGATCACCGCTGGCATGCCCATAGCCATCGTTGACGGCCTTGAAACCGTCGAGGTCGAGCATGCACACCGCCAGCGGGATGTTCTCCAGACGCGAGAACTCCAGCGCCTGATCGAGCAAGTCCGAGAGAAACGCACGATTGGGCAGCCCGGTCAGCACGTCATGCCCCACTCGCCATTGCAGGGAGTGCAGCAGTTGACGCTTTTCACTGATATCGAAGCGAATGGACAAGTAACGCTCCACTCGCCCGGTGGCTTCATCGAGGATCGGCACCATGGTGCTTTCGACCCAATACAGGCTGCCATCTTTGGCGCGATTGCAGATTTCGCCCTTCCAGACATTGCCCAGGGCGATGCTGCGCCACATCCCGGCGAAAAACTCGGCCGAGTGCACGCCGGAATTGAGCAATCGATGATTTTGCCCGAGCAGTTCCTCGCGGCTATAGCCGGAAACTGCACAGAATTGGTCGTTGACGTGGGTAATCCGGCCGGTCAGATCGGTCTCGGAAAAAATGGCGGCGGCATCCACGGCCCTGCGGTACTTCTCATCCATGAGTCAGACTCGCTGTCGCTAACATTGGCGGCGGTGAAGCAGCAATATACCGCTGACAATTCGCGGGATATCACGGCTGCCCAACGACTCACGTAACCCTGTGAGCGGACGCCATGCTGGCTCTATTGTATTGATCGAACGTCTGGAAACAGGTGATCAAATGCCCGTTTCCGGCGGCGATTCTACGAGATGCCTGACAATTTGCAAGGCAAGGTGAGCGATCATGTCGCGAGCTGATGCAAAAATGCATCAATAAACAATTGATTCAAATGGTTAGCGGCAGGCTGCTTTTTATCAGCCAAACAAATCGGACACGACAAAAAACCGCTATGGACAAGATCCATGGCAGCACAAGAAAAAGTATTTGATTCAAATAATGCGAGAGAACACTCGCGGTGCGTTATGGAGGCAACCCCACCAGCCACACCCCGGCACACAATGTTCCCGCTGTGGCTGCTGCCTTCCGGCTCTGACCAGGTGGCATGCGAGCATGCTCGGCAATCATTGCGGGCCTTATGGGGCAAGGGTTTCAGGCTTTGGAGGTTGCAGGATATCTACCGTGCGAACTCGCTGTATGGGCAGCCAGAAAACGGGGTGTAGTCAGCACTGTACAACTTTGCTGTACAACACAGGTGTGCAACATGACCTACATAACCCGCCGTGGACCCGTCTATTACCTGAATCTCAGGCTACCCCAGCACCTATTCCCGAGGTGTCACACTCTGCGTTTGAGCCTGAACATTCGGCATCGCCAACAGGCACTCTTCCTGGCGACCTCACTAGCCCACCAAGTCCACACCCACTTAAACGCGCACCCCATTGCGGACCTTCAGACGCTGCGTAGTCTGTGCTCGGAGTGGAGGGATGCTGCACCAAAGATGTCCACCCAGCCTGTTCCAAGGAAAGCACCAGCGGCTACCGTGAAACAGCACAGAGACGGCCCTACCCTCGCAGCCCTTTCAAAGCTGTATATAGAAGAAGGGAAACGGGGTGGCACGTGGCGTGAGGTCAGCACGCACGAAGTCGAACGCTCGTTACGAGACCTGTTCGATCTGATGGGAGACATGCCCGTTGAAGCATTCGACGTGCAGCAGGCCAGACTGCTGAAAGAACGATTGAGTCGCTGCCCGCAGTACTTCGGCCTTCGCTCCGAATTCGAAGGCAAGACCCTGAAGCAGGTCGTCGAGTCAGGCGCCGTGTATAAGACCATCACCGCCGTAACCGTAAACAACCGTCTACGCAAGCTCTCGGCATTCATGAACTGGTGCAAGTCGAACGGGTACGTCGCGGACAATCCGTTGGCGGGACTCAAGGTCATGACAGGGTCAGCAAAAGACGCTCGATTGTCGTTTGATCGTCAGGACCTAACCATTCTGCTCAATCTGGACGCACTGAGAGCGGAAGCTCGAAAGTATCCATGGCGTTATTGGTTGCCACTCTTGGGCCGAGCGACTGGGGCACGACTGGAGGAGCTCTGCCAGCTGCGGGTGGATGACTTTGTAGAGCAACAGAGTATCCAATGCATCCGTATTGACGACAGTCGTGAAGGCCAGAACCTCAAGAATGCCAGCAGCCGACGCATGCTGCCCTTGCACCCTGACCTGATCGATTTGGGCCTGATGCAACATGTCGAGTCGGTTCGTTCCACGGGAGCTGATCGCCTGTTCCCAGAACTGGGAGCGGTCCGGGGAAAACTGGGCCACGCACCGTCAAAGTGGTTCGGGCGGTATAAGACGAATCTAGGCATCACCGACCCCAGGAAGACGTTTCACAGTTTTCGGCACACGCTCATCGACGACCTGCGGGATGCAGGGGTACAGGATTCACTCATTAAGCGGATCGCTGGACATGAAGACGGCGCTGTGACGTTCAGCATCTACGGCAGCCGTTCGCCGTTGACGGCCATGGCGGACGCATTGAAACACATCATCATATAAAGGAGGAATCAGCACGCAGTGTCTAAACAACACCGTGTGCTGGCCCCGGAAGTTGGTAGCTTATTGCTATCAAGGTGTACTGTTAGTTGGAGTACGGCGAACTTTCGCAAAAAAAAACTATTGACAACCAACTTCACCATGCTTACATTTGCCCCAACGAAAAAGAAGACAGAAAGCAGCCTACAAGAACCTCGGCAGAACAGAACCAAGAATATTTTCGAGCAAGAGTGTTGACTTCTGCGATCAACTATATAGAATCCGCCGCACGCCCCACCTAGATATAACAGGTCCATTGGACAAGCTAGAACACAACTCTCTGCCGAGCTCGGAAAATACCGGGAACTGCACAGGGTTTTTTGCGTGCCCGGGATTTAGCAAATATAAACTTTATAGCCCTAGTTTCAATTACATGAGTAATAACCATGCCATGACCGCAAGATAAGACCGAACCCGAGATCCCCCACTCTACGACCGAGAACATTAAATGACATAAGAGAATCGCCCTCGCACACATGGCTGAGCAAAGAGCCATAAAGCACTTCGATTCCCAATTCCTACTAATACAACGGAACTCTAAGATTCCGTGACGGCCTCCTGCTACCCCGTCAAACCCGAACAACAAACTACAGGATAGAACTATGACCTAGCTCCGACCCGAACACGCACTGACCTCGCCCAGTGTTGCAACAATGTGCGAGACATATCTTTACTGTCGCCCGAATTAAACGCTACAAAGTTGTAGCGATGGGCAGCCACACCCAAATTTTGAGAGTTACCAACTATATGAAAATGCAAGACACACACACCTATGCTGCACATAACAAATTCGCTAGCGCTGTCATCATGGCTAATGAGCCCTCCTTTACGGTGCCGAACGCGCTCTACAATGCGCTGAAACTCGCTGCTGATTTGGAAGGAGAACGCGAAGCACTGACTGGCCTAGTGAAAGTCCTGGAATGGCAGATCGATGTCGACGCCGTAAAGGTAGAGTTCTATAACGACATGGCTGATACAGAGGAGCTTTTTAATACAGGTGTTGTTGCCAAGACGTTCGGGACAAGCAAGCCAAAATTCCTCAACTACCTTCGCAAGTATAAGATCCTGATGGGTAGCGGACACAAGCGTAACTTACCGTATCAGCAGCATATGGATGCAGGACGCCTTGAAGCTGCATGGGTCAATTGCGTAGACCGCAAGACTGGCAAGCGGAAAATCACTCCCGTTCCTCTATTCACCGGGAAAGGGATTATCTGGATCCAGCAATTTATTAAGCAGAACGGACGCCAAGGTTTGTAATCGGGTTTGATTGGACCCTACCAATGCGGTAATTGATGCGCACCACTGCGTCATGATTGCCACTTGGTGAGCCAGGCCAAAATGGGAAAGTGCGGGGCCAGGGACGACGTTATGCACCGATCTTGGCTGAGCACTCTTAGATGGTCGCTAATGGCAACGCCCCTGCACTGCCGCTGTGCAGCTTGCAACAAGCTACCGAATCAGCATCCGGCCGAGCTTCATAACACCTTACCAAAGAACACTATCTTGCTTGCTCAAGCCTATAGGCCGCTGAGCAGAAGCGGGCTCCGTATTGCTTAGAGAAGGGCGAGCCAACAACACGACTGTTCTAGAGCACCACTAAATGACTTAATACTTACGCATAACGCTTAAACCATTCGGACTATTTAAGCCTGATCCATTCGATTCGTTAATCCGACTTCCTATTCACGCTAAAAGTTAAAGCGAAGGGGCGGCCACCTAGAATTATGCACTATAGAGAAAAAACAAATGATCCAACATATTAGCTACAATCAGACCGCAAACAAAAATACCGCCAGCACCATTCTTGTTGGTAGTGGCAGCGCCATCGCGGAACTTACCCCGAACACCACGAAGGATAACTACGACCACACTGAACAACCTGTGACCATGAGCAGCAAAGAGATTGCAAAGCTGACGAGCAAACCTGTCGGGATTGTACACCGCGACATCCGCACCCTGCTTGATCTGCTGGCCCAAGACGATGATACAATTTTGAATCATGTGAAGCAGACAATGGATTCACGAGGCTACACAGTCGAATTCCAACTGCGACGCCGCGAAGTGGATATCCTGCTCACCGGCTACAGCCTTCCGCTCCGTGCTAAGTTCATTGACCGCTGGCGTGAACTGGAAGCAGAGGTAGCCAAACCGCAAGTACTTACTTTGCCTAACTTCACGAACCCAGCCATCGCTGCTCGTGCATGGGCCTCAGAGTTCGAAGGGCGTGTACTTGCCTTGGAGGTGGTGAAAGCTCATGAGCAGAAGATTGCTGAAGACGCACCGAAAGTTCAGTTCTATGACGATATTGCCGAAGCACACGGATGCCATTCCGTAAAACAGGTAGCAAATGTACTCGATACAGGGCGGAACCGCCTGTACGAGTACCTGCGGAAGCACAAGGTATTGATCAGTACTGGTAAAGATCGAAACTTGCCATATCAAGCCCAGAAGAACGCAGGCCGTTTCAAAGTATTGGAAGTTCCGTACAAGCATCCATTCACCGGCAAGATCTCGCTGAGTGCCACGACCGTCGTAACCGGTAAGGGCCTCATCTTCATCCGTGAACTCATCGCGAAGAATGGACGTGACGGCCTTTAACCGGAATTCTTGCACAGAGATGCAGTGACTACAAACCGGCGCAGTGGCTCGCTCCGGGAAGTAAAGCCTTGCAATGGGCAAAGAAAGGAAACGAGCAGAACTCGAAGCGCTTCTTACAACAAGATTCCGTTTGGGGTCACTGAGCAGAGCGAGCTTCGTGCTGTTCGCAATAAAGGCTACGCGCTCCCAACTGACAGTACCGGAATACACCGAGGTTTGCTTATGAATTGAAGAACCATTACTTGAGTGAAGGGCAACATGACGAACGACACCACATCTACTGTTACTGCAACCACTACCGCAGAACAGGCCGCAATCGAACTTCGCAAGAGCGGTGCGACTTACGACCAGATCAGAGACGCTACCGGGCTTACTGAGCGGAAGATTAAAGAGTTGGTAAAGAGAGTTCCCAAGCCCTTAAAGACACGACACCCCCTATCGAAGATTGGAACGCCGTTTGCCAAGTCCATTGAACGAGTGTTTCCACTCGCGAGCCGCAAGCATGGCATCCGCGACTATGAACTGCGGAGCATTCTTCATCAGGAATACGGCAGCAAATGGAACACCTCGACAGGCCGCTATGAAAGCAACTACACCTCCGACCACATTAAACGGGTAAAGGCCAAGGTGCGAAAGCAAGCCGCTGAGTCTGACTGTAACGCGCTGTTCCTGACGGACTGGATCGATGAAGACAACCCACGGGCCAGCAGTGATTTCCTGCTCAATGCCGCCTCCGACCTGATGAACAGGCTTGATGAATACGTGACTGAGTACATCGCGTCACATGGAACAATGCAGGAGGTTGACAGCCAAGAAGGCGTACATGCACGGACGAAACAACGCTTCGCAGTGCGACAGTATCTGCTCAAGCTGGCAGTAAAGCGCTACGGTGAAGAACCATTGGAAAAGCTGTTAGAGAGAACGGCTACCCTCGTTGGTGAGCTTGAACGAAACCCCGATATTCGGGCCGCCGAGGACGCTCACCGCCGAGGAACCGGGGAATCAACCGAGGCAATCAAGTTCTACCCCGAGCCGTCCAGGCATGACGCGTTCCTTGACTTCGTGCAGGCACAGGGATGGACACGACGTTGACCAACGGAGCGCAGAGAACGGCTCTCATTTGTCCGAGAATTGAAGTTCGCGCCCACCATACTAAGTGTACGGCAGATGTCGGACACGCAACTGTAAAGGTTAGGTTCAGCTGTAGAAGCTTATTACTTATGGCGTTTACGCCAAGAGTGTAAACCTGTGCCCCCAGGCACGGATGACAACTCTATAGGGTGAGGGGGAGATGGGGCGGACAGCCCTCCCCGCTTTGCTTTTGCTCTCAACCTTGCTTAGCAATTTGTGGCGTGAGCCACGATTAAGCCCCCCAACAGGAGTAACAGTGACGGAGTCACATGAGCTTAGTCCGTGCCCAACAGGCACCAGTTATACCCGCACAATTCAGAGCAACAGCAACAGCGGGAGGGGCCCAGCCACTACCCCGCTCTTGATCTTGATGCTGACCATGCCGAGCGGCATAAGGAACCGGAGTGAACTGATCCCAAGCGTGCAGGGTTACCAATGGGCAAGGCGCCAGCCCGGGAATATTGGATTCTTTTAACTAGCCCACCTAGGTGGGCTAGGGGTAGCCCACCCCACGCACGTTAACGTCCATATGTGATCATTAGCGTGCAGAGATGAGCGTTGAGCAGTTTTCGCCTAGTGAATTTCCACCGCCGTTAAGCGGGTATTTACTATGCTCATCAGCGTATCGAAGTCTGCGTGGATGAAGGCTGGATGGACAATGCAACCAAGGACACGGTGTCGCATCGCATCTTCATCAACTGAATCTACCCAACCCTTCTTAATGAGGCCCGAGAACGCACGGTCCACCCGCTCACTACTGAGCGTAAGAAAATCAGGCAACAGAGACATGTCGATCTTCACAGCACGGTTACTATCCATTCGTATCAGCAGAAGCAGCATCACTGCCACATTGTCCCCGTCCAGTGCTGCGTAAGCCGCCAAAGCTTCAAACGCATACCGTGGAACATGTACTGCTTGGTCCCTTGGTACTTTTCGATCAGTCATCAGTCAGTTCTCTATCATGGAGCCGGAAGTTGGTTTACACCAGGTCTTCGGGCTTCTCCGATCTTGCAACGTTGGAATTCACTGTACACACGAGGCTTCCACCCGGTTCAGGGCTGGCATCGACGGACAGAATCCACTTCGCTTCAGCAAGTTCGGCTATAGCCTTCTCAACCTGTTGAAGGGTGTAGTTGCAATGCTTGGCCACCCTCGCTTGGGTGGTCCGTACAACTCCGTTGCCACCCATGATCGACATTAGCGTAAGCATGACTGACGTAGCGTGCGGGTGAGTTCCATTCAACCGACTCAGTCCCATAAAGGCTGATGGGCTGGCGTACAAGGCTTCACCCTCACCATCAGCGGCATATGGGGTAGCACCATTCTGTTCGTTCATCACGCAGCTCCCAGGGAGTTTGTAGTCGATTTAACTAGCTCATGCGATGGCTGGGGCATGGGCCTAGGGCCGACCACCAAACGCCAACAGCGTCAGGGAGAATGGTGCCATGAGGTGGTAAAAATTCACAGTATCCTGTGAAGACCAGAACAGCCATGCAACCGACAGTGCAACCCTCTGACGAGGGAGACACGTTTTGGACGCAGGGTTGGCATTCGGTAAGATTCTCCGCGAGCGGCGGAAACTCGCAGGACTGACGCAAGAGAAGCTGGCGCTTGAAGCCGACGTCCAAAGGAACTACGTCAGCCTCATTGAACGGGGCGTCCATCAGCCCACCATCAACGTTATCTTCAAGTTGGCTGCTGCCCTGAAGTGCCAGCCATCAGCTCTAATCGCAGATGTAGAGGCCATCGCCAACGAGGCAGTCGAAACTTAACGCTTCGCTGCTCCAAGTACTTCAAGCAGGGCGAGCCTATTGATTACTATTGCCTGATCTATTCCGGACTAACCCGATTCGGCCCATCTGAAGTCAGTCATCCCAAGCGGAAGCTAGGAAACTCACGGGATCCAGAGCTGTTGGGTTAGGCGGGAGTCGCCTCACACACAATATCCATATGCTTTGTAGGCCAATTATTATTGGATGGCGTGGGCGATTGTGGGCTTTCACTCATGGCGGATATAGATCGCCCGCTGCACTTCCTGACCGACAGCAGTCGGCCGATCTGTGCCATTCGTGGAGGGCAGAAAACGGCCAAAAGCAGTCATTTGGCATGAGCCAAAATCTTGCTATTGACCGGCTTTCGGCCGCTGGCGAGCCAGCATCATTTGACTTTCTTGATGACCGGCGGCTTCCAACTACCATCGAGGATGGCCTGCTCACCCCAATACGCTCGGATGTACAAAGAGATGTTCTCTTTCGGCGAAGGCAGCCAGTTGGTTTCCTTATCCTTGCCTGGCGACGTTGGCCCCACGTACAACGTCAGCGAACCATCGGCATTGTGCTTCAGATCCTTATTCTTGGTACCCAGAGAGTAACGTTTGAGCGGGTTGTCGCTAAACAAGTGATGCTGGTTATAGAGCGTCAATGACCAGAACCCCTGAACCGGTGGCTCTTGCCCTTTGGCGAAGGTGACTTCGTAGGTATGGCTACCATTGAGCTGAGCACCGGCGCCATCAAGATCACTGTAAAAGTATTGAGTTTCGGTGGGACGGTTGTCGAACATGTTCGACTTTGCCGTGCCGGTGCGATTGTAGTAGTCCACACCCCACTGGGCGTTGTTGGCGGACCGGTTCCAGCCATTGCCGGCCGGACGACCGTTATGTTTCCACTGGAAGAAAGGTTTGATCACCTCCTGCTCAGCTTGCTTAGCTACCTCAACGATTGCTTGCTTGATCGCAGGGTCCTTGGCGGCGGCATCCATCAACTGCCGGAATTGGGCGTAGAGTGATTCTTCACCGGGTAGCGGTGGGACCATTTTCAGTATTTGCGGGAACTCATCAAAGAACTTCTCGGGAACCACCCATTTGGTTTCACCGGCACTGGCAGAGGATGCATTCGGGTTAGGGATGATGGGCGATTGCTTCCAGTCAACGGTTTTCATTTTCCCGTCAAAATCGCTGAGGGGGTAAAAGACAATCTGGTTGAGACTCTCCTGAATGGCCTTGCGATCTTCGGGCGTGCTGTCCATGAACACCCGTGGTATGACGTTGGCTAACGCCGTGGGACTGCGGATGATGCCTTCGACGCCTTCAGGTTTCTCACCCTTCCAATTGGGCCCGACCAATAGATAAAACCCGGGTTTGGTTTTGTACGGCTTACCCACTTCGCCAAACTGGTCGGTACGCTGGTCATACAGGGCATAGACCCAGAAGCGATCACCGAAATCCGGCACCTGGGCAATGACCGGTTGCTCGTCCAGCGAGAAAAAGCCCAAGCCATAGGTCACATCCTGGTTTGGACAAGTGACGAAGGTCTCTGACGGCAGAATGTAATCATGCAACATCGAGACATGGCCGAAGGGTGCCACCGGTAGAATCCCACCCAGCAGACCAGGCTTGGGCGCCTTGGTGATGGTCTGACTGCGGTTGAGCATGTTCACCATTGGCCAACCCCACACATACGCCATACGCGCAATGGTCTTGGCGTACTCGGTGTGCATGGTCACATCGCTTGTCGGCTGCGTAAGGCTCGCAGGACTGACTTGAGCTTGCTCCTCAGCGTGGAGCGTAGGCGCACAGAAGGCCAGAACGGCCATGGCCGATGTAAGGGTTTTTAAAGCGTGTGTCATCGTCGACTTCCTCGCATGGTTTGACATCTGCGGCGTAGAGTCGAATTTATGGGCTGGTGTGAAAGTCTTGTGTAGCGGACACCCAGCATCCGTGCTCCCCGACCAACGCGTAGGAGTCTAGATGGCAGGTGTCACATGGCAAGAATGAGTTCTGATCGATAGTTGGTTCGTTTCAAAACTACCCGTTTAGCTTTCGGCATGCCCCGCCTTATCACGGTTGTCGACTACGCTTCGGGCTGGAGGTTAATCGCACTTTCCTTCACACAATCTCGATTATCTGGTCGACACACATCGCCCGGTTCGCAACTACTTTTTAATTGCAGTCGATGGGAGATAAAGGAATGGAACCTATGATAGGCATGAAAAAAATTCTGCTCTGTACAACTCTATTGGGGGCGACCACTGCAAACGCCGGGATGCAGGTGACACCCGACAACTATGCCCGCGCCGAAGTGGACGAATCCTATAAAAATATCGTGAAAGATGTGGGGTCAAACGCCTTTCGCCACGACAGGGCGCTCATGCCTCTGGCAAAGCAACCTGCGGTCACCATGAACCGTGACACGGTGTATTCATTTGGTGTGTTTTACGCGCCCGAGGGCACAACCATCACTTTGCCGAAATCAGCTGACAATCGTTACCAGTCGGCCATGATCATGCAGAACGACGACTTCACCGATCAAGTTTTTTACGCACCGGGGACATTCGAGATCAAATCGGAAACCGAGTTTGCTGCGGTGGTCATGCGCACGCAGATCAATCCGAACGATCCTGCCGACACCCAAAACGTCAAAACGCTTCAGGATGGCATCAAGGTCAATTGGCCAAAAGGCACGGTGCCGAAGGAGTACAAAATCGTCGACTGGGATGAAGCCAGCCGCATGACACTTCGTTCCAAATATCAAAAAGAGGCCGCGAAGTTGACGAACTTCAACGACACATCAGGCGCTCGCGGGGTCATCAAGCCGGAAATGCTTCGGCTCAGTGCGTCAGTTGCACTCGGGCTACTGCCGGCGAAAGATGCCGTGTACCTCTATCGTGATTACGGCTTGAGTGGCGATAAATGCTACAAGGCGACCTATGACAAGCCAGAGTTTCTGGAGGGCGGGTTCTTTTCCTTCACGATGTACGGGGCCGATAAGTACCTGAAAAGCGAAGACTCCAACCTGAACAATCGCGCCATACACTTCAATGAAGACGGTACCTTCACGGTGCACTACGGGCCGAAGGAGAAGTGTGGGGAGGTTGCGAATTGGCTGCCTACACCGGGCGATAACTGGTACCTCGGCATGCGCATCTATCGCCCTGGCGAAAGTGTTATCAGCGGCAAATACACCATACCGGAACCGACTGCCGTCAATTAGGCGGTATCGCTTCAAAGCTGAAAATGCTGCAAACCCTTTAATGAGCTTTGGCCAACGGGAGTGACACCCGCTGGCCAAAGTGTTCAGCGTGGAAACAGCAGGGTGATGGCGAAACGAAAACCCCAACCTTGTGGACCATCGTCAGGGCTGTCGAGCCAGTAACGTGGCCCCGCTTGCACCGTCAGTGGCTGGCCGCCGATTTTCAGCAATTGCGTCACCGTCAGGTTCACCGGCACCGACCATTCGCGTGATTGCCAGTTGTAGGTTGATTCGGTGTTCACGCCCCACGTGGTCAGAGTGCTGGTGGTGTAGGACAGGAAGGGTTGCAGGAAGGTCTGATTGACCTTGTCCTTGTTGTCCGGTGGGCTGCCGTCCAAGCCCCAGATATGATTGGCCAGTATGCCGTGAGTCCAGCCATTTTCCTGTTTAAGGGCAACCGCTGTCGGGCCTATCCCCCATTGCTCGCTGCCGAGCAATTCATCACTGCCCGTGGGAATCAATATCGCCGGGCCGACGCCGAGTATCCAGCCACTGTCCGTGGGCTTTTTGGGCGAAAAGAAAAAACTCTGCGTGATATCGCCGACACCGGATTTGTCCGCCGCGCCATTCGGCGCCAAGCCATGCTGATCGATGACTGGAAGTATCGTGCGGGAAATCAGGTTCCAGTCATCGTTAAGGGTAAACGGCAGCACGGGTTGAATGTTGGTGACACTGTGCATGCCGTCACCGGTCGGCCCCATCTTCTGATCCCAGTTGTACTGCACCGGCAGGCTGTACATGGCCGCCACCGGGTTCAGAGCTTTCTTCGCCAGCTCCGCCGAATCCTCAGCTTGGGCCCCCGGCATGACCCCCAGCATGGCGACCAGCGTCACTCCAGCACTTAAAAACGGCTTGTTAGCGTCCATATCTGGTCACCTATGGATTGATGATCAATGGGTGACAGGCTTTGGCTCTGGCAATTTGTACTCATTGTTCTGAACGGATTTGTCCGGCATGTAAACCCGGAAAGCCAGCGTCCAGTTGTCTGTAGGCGCGATTAGCAAGTTCGCTGCATCCTTGCCACAGCTTTGGAGACTGCCAAAGTGCAGGGTGAAGGTCTTGCCATCCTTGTTGGGCACGATCTCGTGGTTCGAAAGGCTGGAACCCTCTTCGGTGTGCAGGTATAGATCGTCACCGTAAATCGTCATGGAATAAAAGCCCAGCTGCGGGTTGGCCATGCCAGGCACTGGGTAGTTCGCGGTGTAACAGGTGTCCTTCTTGACCTTGTAGGACTTGAAGGAATACCAAGCATGCTGGTCGGGCAACAGCCCGGTCGCCACTGCCACACCGACGTTGATGTCATCCTGTGGGATCGTTCCGCGAGCCCCCATGGTTTTACTCACTCCACGGGTGTCAGCGACTTTCACGTAGTGCGCTTTCACCTGCTTCAGTTGTTCCTGATTCCAGTCAATGGCCTTGAAGGCTTTGGGCGTGTACCCAGCCGGAAAGCTGACCTTGTACTCATCCTGAATGGCATTGGCCTTTGCCACGTCTGCTGGATCATTCGGGTTCACCTGAGTGCGGATATTGACTACGACGAAGTCAGTGACGGTTTTCGGGTCGATGGTGTATTCACCCCCGCCGTAATAGACGTTGTCGGTGACATGGTCATGCTGCATGACGTGCACCGAGGTGTAACGCCCATCGCCCTTGGGCACATGGATGGTAGCGCCGTGAGACGCATCGATGATGGCGAAGGAATACAGCGTATCGCGATTCATCAGCACGGCTGGCTGCTTGTCGAGTTCCATGGGTTTGCGGTGGTTATAGAACTTGTTGGTCGCGCCGAGCTTCACCTCATTTTGCATGGACTCATCCAGTACAGCGAAAGCAAAGTTTTCACGGGTAACAGCAACGTTCTTTTCGTTGACCAGCGTCGACTCAAGTTTTCGGGCCGCATCCAAGGTAAGGAGGGATGTTTTATCCTCGGCCTGTGCAGCATGAATACTCGTTGCCAATACGCTCAACAGAACAGCAGTTGGGGCCAGTAAATTCATCGAGAACGCTCCTTGCATAGATTAAAGTAGAGCTTGTCAGTGATTCAGCAGTGCGGTGCCGCCGGTTGATGGGAGGTCTAATGCCATTCGGCAGATGCGGTGATCTGGTACGCCGCTGCCACCATCGATTGGCCTGATTTTTTAGTCCGTTACTTCACCTTGACGACATCGTCAGGCTTCCAGGTTTGGTCGTAGAACGCGTCTTCCGCGCCATAGAGGCGCAAGGCGACCAGGAAATTGCGACCGGGGATGGTCTGGATGAATGCGGCGTCCGCGACATCAGCAGGTTTGTCCGGCCCGAACCAGATTTCGATGGAACCGTCCGACTGCTTGGGAATGTCGTAATAACCGTTGGTGGAGGGCATCAGTTGCTTGGTCTGCGGCATGGTGCCGTCGGTGATGTTGTAGGCCGTAACAGCCCAGAACAAGGCTGCCGGAGCGTTCGGCGGCAGACGCAGCTTGTAGGTGCTGCCACCTTCGAGGTATTTCCCGTCCTTGTCGCGAGCGGTGAACGGATACTTCGAACCGGCGCCCGTGGTGTGCATCACCATTGCCGGTGCCGATGAATAGGCGAACTGGAAGAAGTTGGCGCGCTGACTCACGTCCAGGTAACTGTCTTGCATCCACTCCGCCGTGCCGCCTGCCCATGTGTTCTCGTACTGGCGATCCGTATAGTAGAGATTACGCTTGTCCTCGCGTCCCAACTGGCGATTAGCGAGGATCATTCGAGGCGCCATCTCGACCGCCTTCTTCAGCAGGGCCTGTTGCTGCTCGGTGGGTTTGAACGGCTCACCCTTGATGATTCCGATGGACGCCAGCACTCCGCGCAGTTCCGGGTCAATCGCCTCTACTGGCTCGTAGTCGACAAACGCCTTCAACTTGATCCAATACTCGTTGTCCGTTGGATACATCATGTTCAACGCCTTGCCACTGGCGTCAGGGAACTCCATGGGTTTGGCATCCTTCTCCGTCGCCCAAAGTGGGTAGACACGGGTAGTCTCCGCAGACTTGACCGCCGGCGCCGGGTCAGGCTTGCCCTCGCCCTTGGCCATGACGGTGCGGAAGAACAGAAACACGTTATAGGTGCGCGACTTGACGGCAAAGTAGCTGGCCGGCACAGGCCCGGTGTAGTCCGGTGGCAAAATCAGATACAGGCCACCCCGCGCGCGGTCTGGTCCCACGGCACCGACGTCGGTGAGCGTACGCTGGAAGAAGTCGGTAAACATGCCGATGACGTTGGGTGGCGCCTTGACCACCAGCGGCCCGGTTTTCTTCAGATCCAGGTAGCTCATGGAATAGATCACGTCAGCATTGGGCGTCGGCACCATGGCGCGTGAATCCATACGCTGCTTCCAGATTGGCAGCACGTTGTAGCCACTTCCGAACGCTTTCTCCGATCCGTCACGCAGGCCAATGACATTGAGTGCCGGCAGCATAGTCATGTACGCGTGAATCGCGCGTTGGTAGTACAGCTCGTCACGCAGGGATTGCGCCTCCTTCGGATCGAGCCAGTTACCATTGTTGAGCTGTTTAAGCAGCGGAGAAGAAGGCGCCTGCTCCTCCGCACTGACCATCGGTGTGAAGCACAGCGCGACGACAAGCGTCGAGTTGGTCAACATCATTGCGACTGAAAGCTTTTTTAACGCGTGAGCCATCTTCGATGTCCTTGCATGAATGCGCGCTCAAACGAAGCGTCGGACTGCTGCAAGGCCATCTACTGAGGCTGCCATTCAGCATCCGTGCTCCCCATTTATGTGTTCAGGAGTCTAGATGCTGAGTGTGATATGACAAGGAAGGTCGATTGGAACGTCTGCTAAGGGTCGTACTCTGCCGATCATGTCCACGAGCAAATGGGTGGGCAAATCTCATGCTATTACCCATTCCCCACGCAGTGTGTAAGCAAAATTGCTCAAGCAAGAGCGCGGCTAGAAAGTCGGCTTCCATGGCAGCCCCCAGCCAACGCCCGATCGGTTCAACCGCTATTCTCCCTTTGGCACCAACAAACGACCGTCAAACGATACCATCCAGGCATACCGTTTTTGGGATCACCAAAATAGCAGTTGTGGCTTGTTGATCCCCTGAC
This sequence comes from Pseudomonas sp. SDO5591_S426, assembly GCF_054070755.1. Lineage (NCBI taxonomy): Bacteria > Pseudomonadati > Pseudomonadota > Gammaproteobacteria > Pseudomonadales > Pseudomonadaceae > Pseudomonas > Pseudomonas sp. SDO5591_S426. The sequence goes on from NZ_JBSVXD010000054.1 coordinate 20,004, forward strand.
GACTGATGTGGCGTTAACCGATCCGAGGAGCGGTACAGCAATATCCCGCGCCTTCTTGTATTGCCGGTTACCAAGCTTCGCCGATCCTCAATCTAACGCCTTTGGAGCAGCCGCACGCTCCTCCATCGACTAAGCTCAAAATCCACCATAGACAGATATGAGATGCTGAGATAACTGTTAGTAGGCCGCTAAATGCAACGTGCCACGGTGATCTATGAAGTTTGCAAATTTGGTACAGAACTTTTTGACCGTAGTGTTTCGCTTACCATTTAAGCTCCCCGAATTAATTCGTTGGGTGGCCATAAAGGCCTATACGAAAAATTTATCTTTCCTTGTAGGGCTTCTCTTTTTCGTATTCACGTATGTCGCCCTCCCGCACTCGGGATCACCGACGTGCAATGATGGCTGGGCATCGCCCTCCATTGGAACGCAAGGGGCATGCTCGGGGCATGGCGGTGTAAAACGAAAGCATTCAGGCATTAAATTCTTCTTTAGTGTTGGTATTGGATGCTTGGCGAGCTACCTATATGGTCGACGAAGGGATGCAGTCCGCCAGCGGAAAAGTGAGGAGAGCAAACCAACACAAAAAGGTTCTTTGCATAAGCAAGACAAACCTAGCACTGACCCACGTGCGCTTTTGAAATGCCCCCTTTGCGGTAGCAGTATGGGAATAAGATTGAAGAAAAATGGAGGCAAACAATGGGTATGCAGGCGCTCCTCTGTTTGCTCCGGGGTTCGTCCTTTTGAGTAAAGCATCCGAAATCTAAGACAAACCTAACGCTTTTAACTATCAAAGCAGTAGACATGCATGGCAGTGCAGCGAGCTTGCCAAAAGCGTTGTCATACACCACTGACAGAGCGCTATACGATCAACATTCCATTTAGCCTATTTATCGAATGAGCAACGCATAGGCGTTGATGAAAGCACATCTGTATCCCGAGTAAGTACGAGGGGTCGAATGCAAACCGTGCAAAGCCCCCCCCTGGAACGATTCGCCACTCGTAAGTGATTCGACATCGACAGGCATGTATAAAAGAGATTTTACAGCTGTTGATCGGTCGTTCTAACAGTTGTAAAATTGACTCATCAGCCCAGCTTACGGAGTCACCAGCATGGAAGTTGTCGCCTACTATCGTGTATCCACCAAAGGTCAGGGTGAATCCGGACTCGGCCTCGATGCCCAGCGGGAGTACGTCAAGTTCGCCGCCGAGCAGCAAGGCTGGGTGGTGGTGGCAGAGTTTGAGGACGTGGGTATATCTGGCTCGATTCACCCTCTGGAGCGGCCAGCAGGCGCCAAAGCCTTTGCTGATGGTCGCCCCGTGGTGGTCGCCAAACTCGACCGGATGAGCCGGGATGTTGAACACATCGCTGGCCTGATGAAGCGTCACAAGTTCCGGGTAGCAACTATGCCCACCGCTGATACGTTCCAACTGCATATCTACGCGGTACTGGCTGAGCAGGAACGCACGTTCATCAGCGAACGCACCAAGGCCGCTTTAAAGTCCCTGGAAGCGCGTGCAGCTAGTGGTGACGAAGAGGCAGTGCAGAAGATCAGCAACCGCTCCCAAGCTCTCGCCAAGGGCCGTAGCAAGTTGAACCGCACCAAAGGCCATGATACCCAGCGCCAGCAAGCAGACGAGCGTGCAGCCTTGGTTAAGGACGCCATCAGGTTGTGCATCATCGATGGAGCAACAAGCCTCCAGGCAGTAGCCGATTGCCTTATCTCTCGCAACATTCCCACCGCCCGTGGTGGTCAGTGGTCCCCTACCGCCGCCATGCGTGTGATGCAACGTCTCGGACTGGAATTGAACAAGACGGAGGCTGTGTAAGCTCCTAGGCGCCGCCTCACCATGACATCAGCCGCTTCCGGGCGGCTTTTTCATGCCAGTGATATTTTAAGATCGTAGCCGCTGACAGTGGATTGGTACGGGAATGGCTCTTAACCTCGACCCACACTTAGCGGGATTTCTACCGCTCCCTCAGCGCCCCTCTGATATTTCCGCCACAGACACACGGGCGATATTCCCCAGGTCAGGTGCCGATACTGAGAAAATGTGGGGATGGACGTAAAAAGATGGCTTTCGACCGACAAAGAATGGCTATAAAGGCCCTTCAGGACCGATTACCCCAGCAAAGCCCTCGGCAAATAATCGCAACACCGACGCTTTCAACGTTGCTCTATGAGTAGAGCATTGCGGCAATGAGCGTTACGACACCATTCGTTATGCTACCCTGCCAGATAAAGAGAGGGTGAATATGCAAGAACAAGAAACGCACCAATCATTTAAGAACATAATATCACTTTCCAATATAGAAGACCCCGCGAAACAGAGATTATTTCTGGAGTATCTTGATACAGCAATTAGACAGCACAGTGACTCTTCGGGAGGCAACAATCACTACAATGATAATGGAGACTATGTCGACGAATCAGCAATCAACATGAAACTCGATGATAACTCTGGCACGCTTTACATCAGAATAATCGCGACCGACGATGACAACTTAAAAAGTATAGAATTTGAGAGTCCGGATTCTGATGCAATAGAAAAACTCACCAACAAATTGATAATAGAGTCCCTCGGCAACGCCTTAGGAGCAAACAAGAAAACATTCTTCAGAAGAGTTTGGTTTTGTTATATCGGTGAACAACTCGATGGAGAATACTGGTTCGGCAATAATATCCGGGTAGCCCCGGTTGATCCAGAAGACCCTAACCCTCAGTTTGCACGTTCCGAGCGCTATATTTCAATAGACATGAATGTCGAAGCCATTGACATTCATGGCGCAATCGTCGCTGCCGCCAATAGAGCAAATCTCCTAGCCGCGCGACTGTCGTTAATTTTAAATCTGGGCATATATAGCCCTTCCAACGAGCATCGCTGGACAATACCGCAAGAGCTTGAGTCAACCTGTGAATTAAGGCAGCTTGGTTATCTATATAATGGACCGCAGCTAACAGAATTACCGCGCAAGGGAAAGCATTGCAAACTTGGAAAACTCGAACACTCAATGCGTTACAGGATTCGATACCTTGGGGAAACCATCACATTCCCTGAAGAAACTAGAAAGCTAATAAGCGCCATTGACAGTTCCGACAATCGAACCGTGACAGCATTCGACAATTGCGCTTTCCTCTATCAACTAGCATTGAACGCAGGCAAATATCTACCCACAGTAAAAATATCCTATCTGGTGGCTGCGATCGAAGCCCTATGTAAAGCCGAAGTCGAATTCAGAGACTTTAGTTCATTTATACGCCACTACGCCTTACCAACACACGACATCGATCACTTATTGAACTTTATGCACCGCTCTGTTAGATCAGCACACTTCCATGCTGGCGAGTTTCCGTTTGGCGAGTTCGAACAGACGAAGCGTTTAAGCATCTATAGCGGCAGCGCTAAGAGAATGTCTGAACATAGGTATCACGAATGCATTAGACTTATTCGTGCAGCCCTTGCCAATTGGGCAGCCATAAAAATTAACCTAATCCAGGCCAGCGGTTAAATGGTCTAAGCTTCCGACAACAGCACTCAAGGACGATACTCATGACAGATAACTCAGAAGCCAACATCGCCACGGCGGACGCATTGACATTGCTTCTCCACAACCAGCACGCCTTAGCTGCGGCCATCGAGGAAATGACCAGGTGGCTCTCTGAGAATGGAGTTGGAACTGTTGCCACTAACGCAATGGCGGCCATGGAGACTCTGGATCGGAACGCACAAGCCATAACAGAATCTATTTTGCGGATACGCCAGGCTTAGGCAGTACTCTGTGCGGAAGTGAGGATTTAGGAAGTAATAGGAACGTTCGTGAACAGTCCTGCCAGAGCGAGCCTAGCGAGTTTCTTCTGTGCTTTGGTTCTGTCAGCTATCTCAAATACGTCCACATGTGCTGGGTTGTCAGATAAGGCCGTGTCGTATACTGCAAACACTCGTTTTCCCTCAATGACAATCTTGCGAACACCCTCGACTGGGGCAGTCACCGTTCCGACATACGCCCGCTCCGGCTGAGATGGTTGCCGGCGGCCGTTAAACGATTGAACCTGAGCTTTTCCACGATCATGTATTTCTGGTTTTGGGGAGCTTGAAGTGCCTCGCTCGCAAGAAAGTCCCTTGTCCTTAGCGTCGTTGAAGAAAGCTGGTACTACCAGTCCTTCATGCAAGTGAATAGGGGAAAACACGTATCGGTGCAAATGCTCCTCACCCGTCACAGGCCCGGGGGAGAAGTCACTGACGCTCTCTGCTTCGCAGTAGCCATCAGGCTGGGCGCTATCTATTAAGGCCGCTCGCTCTGCGACGTTTTCTCTTGTGGGCAAACTCGCAAAGAGCACCTTGCACGACATGAACTTTTAGATCCGGTCCAAGTACGCGATAAAAGCAGCATCCAAGCCATTGCCATCGAGTGGAATGTCAGCACTCGCATACTGGTCGTAATCGTTCTGAAAAATGAAGTGGTACGAGTTGTCGCCCGGGAATGAAACCTCTAGGTAACATCCGCTATCTTTCCAGAAAAGTGAGATTTCGCCGTCCCCTGCAAGCATCGACACCGGTGCATTGAAGCGAATTGGCAGACGATTCACGAACTCAACGGCATTGCTGAAAGACGCGTAAGTCGCAGGCTCACCGCCATAACCATCCCAATCTTGGCACAGGCCACGATACGAGTAGAGTTTGTCGAGAACCCGAGATATACCATGGGCCCGGCTCTGCGAGTGTGTCGGTGGTAATGACCCACCATAGGCGAAGCTCGTCTGCTCAAAGGTAGGCGTTTCGGTTCCGCGTGAAGCTAAAGCCGTCTCAAACTTAGCAATTGAAACCGGTCTTTCTATCACGGCACTCATGATGATTTCCTTAAGCTCTGTTATCGAACGTAATCAAGCGCTTCACTGGATCGGTTAGTAAATCGCCAAAAACCAGCTTGCTCTGGTCGTGCAAGTATTGAAGTGCTGGTTTTACAACCGGATTGACTTCATTGTCATTCGCTATCATTGGCAGCATATCAGATAGCATATACTTATGGAGCGTTACTATGTTTACATCAAACTTTGACATGATCTCCGTAGCATTCACATTAACATTCGTTAGGAGTTTTCCGCCCAGCTTAAATTCAGGGGCTGAGAAAAAGCCATGATGTGAATGAAATGAATCGCTTAGACCACAAAAGCTAGGTGGCAGAAACTTGCTATCGGTACTGAATAAATCAGTTAGTGGTCCAGCCGGGCTATCCCCAAAAGTGACTTTGAATGTGTCGGTATACTGAAGGGATAGCGAAGACACGGAAATCTCCGAGAGCCAAGGTTTCAGGATATCTAGATACTTATCTACTTCCTGTGAGACTTTTGCCCATCGTTCATACTCGCCGCAGATGATCATGAGAGCATTGGCATGAATGTTGACCGATATTGCAGGCTCGCCATTAGGCTGAATTCGGCCAAATGATATCCCCCCAATCATCCCGGGTTGCGGGATAGGGGGAGCAAACATTTGATGATCTGGGCTGGTATTGAAATTGATCATCACCTGCTGCTGCTCGATTACGCGAGGCATATCGGCTTTCAGGCTCTCATGGAGCTTCCCACCGACCCGAAGGTCAGTGAAGGCATGAGGGAGCAGAGGCGCAGCGAACTCGAAAACGATAAGCACATTGCTGATCGCATGCCCGTGCTCTTCGTTATACGGTTTGATCGTGGCGGCCATGGAACCTCAGGGATATTTGTACATGGTGATTGCAACAAACGTTAGCAGGGGGGGTGTGGTCGTGCTAGCGGCATTTTGCACGACCTATCACCTGGCGCGAGATTAGCACGCTAGGTATCTAGACGCTGCCATATTCGCGGGAGTAGCTCCCAGCGGTGGACCGACCTAGTGCCGGGGTAGAAGCGGTTCCGACGACTGATCAGGACAGGAAATAGCACTACCGAGGGAATCAGACGCTGCTGCCAAGCATGCGGCGATTGATTGCTGGTACCGTTCGAGCAACGGCGTTTGGTACGACCGCTTAACCACATTGAGGCGAGCCTTTAACGCCTCGCCGTCTGGATGATTGCACGCCAAAAGTCTTCCTACACGCCCCATTGCACGTTGATACATCGGTTCAAGGACAGCCCAGTCCGGCATCGACTCGCTCATCACTTCCAACTCCCTGACCGCTGAACGAATACGCTTCCGTTCCAACTTGGTCAGGCTCGGAGTGCTATTGAAGACGCTCAACCCTGTTACCGTAAGCGGTTGGTAAGTAGCGTCATCAGTTTTGATGCCCTGCCCACGAACTCGCATGTGGAGCTTTGTACGCTTCTGATGACAGCCTTTAGCAGCCAACATCCCGGTGATGGTCGAAACAATGCCGGAAAGCTCGTTCGACGACGGCTCGCGACTACAGGAGATAGTGATGTCGTCAGCGAATCGAGAGTACTGGAAGCCTCGGGCCAAAAAGTCCTGGACGATCTTTGGTTCAACATCCCAGAAAATCAGGTTGGCGATGTAGCCACTCGTGCTAGCCCCTTGGGGCGCACTCCCGTCGCGGGTACAAATTGACGACAGCAGGGCCGCCACACTCGCTCCAAACCCGAACAGCCCGCGAAATAAGTCGTCGACTTGGCTCTTCAATATGGACGGGTAGAAGTTACGGATATCTTGGAGGATGACGCACCTTGCTCCCGCATGCACAGTCGCATTGCTATGAATGCTCCGTGGGGACTTAAGGTCCCTTATGCCTCCGTGAAGATACGCGGGGAAGATAGCTTTGGATAACACCCGGTCAACGAGCTTTCGCTGAACCCGTTTGAGTGGCTCGTGAGCATCATAAGTATCCCGCTTCTTACCTTTCTTCTCTTGAGGTACGTGGCGGTACATTCGGTCAGCACGGATCGCAAGGCGCTCTAGCAGACGTTCGCTTTCGCCCAGCGCCAAGGCTAATGCCTGGATACTGTGAATAGGCTTGAAAGGGTACGTAGGAGCATCCATATTCCGATCCCTAAAATGAAGAAAGGCCGATACTCAGATCGGCCTTTCAGAATTCGAATGATGTGATTTGTTGCGTCATGAGAAAATAACCTCAAGGAGTTTGCCTACAACCTCGCAGGCTCCATCCCAGTATTCCTGCTTACGTTCCCAGATCTCCAAAAGCGCTTGGCGAATCAGAAGTCCCTCCACCGCATAGCGGATTCGTTTCAACCGACTGCTTCTTCCTTCGTTGCTATGAGAACCCTCACCATCAACTGTAACGCGGGTGTCTTGGATATTGTGCTTTTTCAAAATAGTCCGAGAACGGACTGCTTTCTTACGCATGGTTGTAGCTCCTTCGCCGGCGAAATTGCCGCCGCCAAAGCATTCCGGGCCGAATGGAACTTCCAAGACACCACTACAAACCACAGTTCTGCTTATTGATATTGATTTATCAATATCGATAAGCCGTCGCCGCCAAAAACTTCGTCACCGTAGAATTCATCCGTTAACACATGCCAATTGCGTAAACCGAACAGCTTTACGTTAACGAGGAACACTTCGCTAGCGCATAAAGCAACGCTAACGCTTAACACCTCGATGACGCGCGGCCCAAGCACGGGACACACACATAGGACGACCTAGGGGACTGAGTCGTTGCGGAGAGGTAGCTTTGAAGAACACCAAAGCCGGTCAGTTTCCCGACCACCAACTGCAAGCCCAGAGAATATTCACCATGTTTAAAGAGCACCTGGACGGTACGCCCAGCGACTTCCTTATACCCCTCGCCAAGTCGCTTGGCAATCAGTTATGCCGATGTGCCATTAAGGGCTGAGGAAAGCGCGGAAGTACTTCGACTTTCTTCGCATCACCCAAGGATGCTCGCGTAAAACGATGCGACCTGAACGGCAAGGATGGCGAGAGTAAAACGGTCACGGTAAGATCGTCAGCACAGCGCACCACTTTGGTGTACTTAAACGCTGTCACACTTCGAGATTTTTGACTGATAAATCCTTGTAGAATCAAGGACTTAGAGATAGGAGGCAACCCCACCAGCCACACCCCGGCACACAATGTTCCCGCTGTGGCTGCTGCCTTCCGGCTCTGACCAGGTTCACGGGTAATCGTTGCGGGGGGACCGATGGGGTCACCATAACGACGCTCACCTGACGGCGAGCCGCGCCATTGTACCTATCTGAGACGAAGTTACAACCGTTCAGACCGATTAAAAATATGAAGGCGTTCAAGCACTTGCTATTGCGCCTGAAGCACCTCATCCGCCCTGCCGCCTTCGCGCTGGATGACCAGATGAATAAAGTGCAGCTTGGCGATCACAGCTGGGGGCAACACGAAGGGATAAAAATCCGGCTGCCCCATGCTGCGTGACAACTCATTGAGCATGCCGGCCAATTCGATCCACGCGTTGACGAACGACAGAAACGCCGCACCACCGGGATGCTGTGAATCGTAGAGGGTTTCCAGTGGAAACGGCTGGTAGTCGAAATCCATTTCCCGGGCACTCATGCCAAACCCGAGCGCGGTGTCCACCGCGTCCATCATGTGCAGGTAGTGCGCCCAGGTTTCGGCCCAGTCTTCCCACGGATGCATGGTGGCGTAGGCGGTGACGTACTGTTGCTGCCAATCAAGCGGTGCGCCTTGTTGATAATGCCGATCAAGTGCCTCGGCGTAACTGGCGCGCTCGTCGCCGAACAGACCGCGAAACGCGTCCAGCCAATAACTGTTGGCGATCAAGCGATCCCAGTAATAGTGCCCGACTTCGTGACGGAAATGCCCGAGCAGCGTGCGATAGGGCTCGTGCATCTGCACGCGCACCTGTTCGCGGTGGGCGTCGTCGGCCTCCTTGATATCGAGGGTGATCAAGCCGTTGGCGTGGCCGGTGGTGGGAGGTTTGCCTTCGAGGTCGACGCCGATGAAATCGAAGGCCAGGCCAGCGTCTTCATCCGCGGTTTTGGGGATCACCTGCAAACCCAGGCTGACCAGTTGCGCGACCAGGCGCCGCTTGGCGGTTTCCACCTTGCGCCAGCGCTCATGATTTTCCGCTATCGATAAATCGGGGATGGTGCGATTGAGGCTACAGGCAATGCACAAGACGTCGCGATCATTGGCGGGCAGCAACCAATTACAGGCCGCCGGGGAATCGAGGTTGGCGCAGCGGCGAAACAGGCCAGCCTCTGGGTTGACATCAAGCCACCAGGTGCCTGCCTGCTCACCCGGTTGCAGCGAGGTCAGACGGCTCTGCTCCGGCTGATAGCCCAACGCCGCCGAACAGGCCAGGCACTGGCTGTTGCGAAAGAACAGCGACTGCCCGCAACGACAGGGCCAGACCTTGCTGTTGCGCGAACTTTCGCCCATGAAGGGTGCGGCGATGCGCGTGCTGAGCTGTTCGAAGAAACGGTACATGGCGATCTCTCCCTGGGGCTTGCCAAGACTAGATCATTCTCCGATGAAGATCGTTCCCGTGATTCAAACGGCCAAAATCAAAAGATCGCAGCCTTCGGCAGCTCCTACAGAGAAACGCGCTCTCCTGTAGGAGCACCGAAGGCTGCGATCTTTTTTGCGTCAAACCGAAATGTTGTGTTCCTTTAGAAACACCAAAAACGCCTCTTCATCCAACACCTTCAGCCCCAACTCATTGGCCTTGGCCAACTTCGACCCAGCCCCCGGCCCCGCCACCACACAATAGGTCTTGGCCGACACAGAACCTGCCACCTTGGCGCCGAGGCTTTCCAGTTTTTCCTTGGCCACATCGCGACTCATCAGCTCCAGCGAACCGGTGAGCACCCAGGTCTGCCCTGCCAACGGCAAGCCTTCGACGATTTTCTTCTCGCTCTGCCAGTGCATGCCGAAATCGGCGAGCTGCTTTTCCGCAGCTTCGGCGAGCACGCGATTTTCCTCGACCGCAAAAAACTCACGAACCGAATTGGCCTGTTTCTCTGGCAGCGCCTGACGCATGTCCAGCCAGTCAGCGTTGATGACCCCTTGCAGCGAACCGAACTTCTCCGCCAGTTTCTGCGCCCCGCCCGGCCCGACAGACGGAATGTGCAGCTTGTCGAGGAAACCGCCCAACGTCGTGCTGGCGGCAAACTCGGCGCCCAAGTCGCCCTGATCCTGAATCTGCAAACCATGCTTGAGCAGATCGGCGATTACTTGCTGGTTATGCGCATCTTCAAAGAAACTGTGAATCTCGTGAGCCACTTCGAGGCCGACATCCGGCAGGTACGTCAGCACTTGCGGCAATGCCTGCTGCACCCGCTCCAGCGAACCCAGCGACCGCGCCAGCACCTTGGCCGTCTCTTCGCCGACATCGGGAATCCCCAGGGCGTAGATGAATCGCGCCAGCCCAGGCTTCTTGCTGTTTTCGATGGCACTGAGCAGCTTATTGCTCGACACCTCGGCAAAACCTTCCAGATCGACGATGTCGTCGAACTTGAGTGCGTAGAGATCGGCCGGCGAACTTACCAAACCTTCATCCACTAACTGCTCGACACTCTTGTCGCCCAAACCTTCGATGTCCATCGCACGACGCGATACGAAGTGAATGATCGCTTGCTTCAATTGCGCACCGCAGGCAAGACGTCCGACGCAGCGGTAAACCGCGCCTTCGCTGACCGTCTCGCGGCCCTTGCTGCGCTTGACCAGTTGCGTGCGCTCAACATGGGAGCCACAAACCGGGCACTGCTCCGGGATCTGCACGGGACGCGCATCTTCCGGACGACGCGCCAGAACCACTTGCACCACTTGCGGAATCACGTCGCCGGCACGACGAATGATCACCGTGTCGCCGATCATCAGGCCTAAACGTGCGACTTCATCCATGTTGTGCAGCGTCGCATTGGCCACGGTGACACCGGCAACCTTCACCGGTTTCAAGCGCGCTACAGGCGTGACCGCACCGGTGCGCCCGACCTGGAACTCCACGTCGAGCAACTCGGTGAGCTCTTCCATGGCCGGGAATTTATGGGCGATTGCCCAGCGCGGCTCACGAGCACGAAAACCCAGCTCTCGCTGTGAGGCGATGCTGTTGACCTTGAACACCACGCCGTCGATTTCGTACGGGAGCGCATTGCGGCGTTCGCCAATGTCGCGGTAGTAATCCAGGCACTCATCGATACCGTTGGCCAGTTTCAACTCATGGCTGATCGGCATGCCCCAGGCCTTGAGCTGTTGCAAGTTGCCGATATGCGTATCGGCAATATCCGCCGAAATCTGGCCGATGCCGTAGCAGCAAAACTCCAGCGGCCGGTTGGCAGTGATCTTCGAGTCCAGTTGCCGCAAGCTGCCCGCCGCTGCGTTGCGCGGATTGGCGAAAGTCTTGCCGCCGACTTCCAGTTGCGTGGCGTTGAGCCGCTCGAAACCGGCCTTGGACATGAACACTTCACCGCGCACTTCCAGCGTCGCCGGCCAACCCGTGCCGTGTAACTTGAGCGGGATGTTGCGTACGGTGCGCACGTTGACGCTGATGTCTTCGCCGGTGGTTCCATCGCCGCGCGTGGCACCGCGCACCAGCACACCATCCTGATACAGCAAGCTGACCGCCAGGCCATCGAGCTTCGGCTCGCAGCTGTACTCCACCGCCGCGCCACCCCCGAACAGATCTCCGACCGGCAGATCCAGGCCCTCGGTCACCCGACGATCGAACTCGCGCATGTCGGTTTCTTCGAAGGCGTTGCCGAGGCTGAGCATCGGCACTTCGTGACGCACCTGGGTGAACGCCGACAACGCCGCGCTGCCCACTCGCTGGGTCGGAGAATCGCTGGTGATCAGTTCCGGATTGGCGGTTTCAAGCGCTTTGAGCTCGTGGAACAACCGATCGTACTCGGCGTCGGGAATGCTCGGCTCATCCAGCACGTGATAGCGATAGTTGTGCTGATCCAGCTCGGCACGCAGCTCTAGAATGCGGTTTCTGGCGGCAGTCATGGGTGTTCTCTCATAAAGCAAAAGAGCAGCCGAGGCTGCTCCCTATTTCATCATGTGCAAAAAGATCGCAGCCTCGTTGCACTCGACAGCTCCTACACAGCTCGCGATTACTGTA
>NZ_JBSVXD010000055.1:0-31426 GCF_054070755.1 Pseudomonas sp. SDO5591_S426
GCTCATACAGGGAACTGAATACCTGTAGGAGCTGCCGAAGGCTGCGATCTTTTGATCTTAGTCGTCGAGTGCTTTCACCGACTTCGGCGACAACCGCAAGCTGCGAAGGCTGCGCTTGACGCTCTTGAGGTGGTTGACCAGGCTCGGTCCGCGCGCCATCGCCACGCCCATCGCCAACACGTCGATCACCACCAGGTGAGCGATCCGCGAGGTCAGCGGCGTGTAGATTTCGGTGTCTTCATGCACATCGATCGCCAGGTTGACGGTCGACAGTTCGGCCAATGGCGTCTGGCTCGGGCACAGGGTGATCAACGAAGCGCCGCTTTCGCGCACCAGGTTGGCGGTGATCAGCAGATCCTTGGAACGCCCGGACTGGGAAATGCAGATCGCCACATCGGTCGGCTTCAGGGTCACCGCTGACATCGCCTGCATATGCGGATCGGAATACGCCGCCGCAGTCAGCAGCAAACGGAAAAATTTGTGCTGCGCATCCGCCGCTACCGCACCCGAGGCGCCGAAGCCATAGAACTCGACGCGCTGGGCCTGGGACATCAGCGTGACTGCCCGTTGTAACTCCACCGGATCGAGCTTCTCGCGAACCTCCATCAACGTGTGCAGGGTGGTGTCGAAGATTTTCAGGCTGTAGTCGGCGACCGAATCATCTTCGTGGATCGCGAACTGTCCAAAACTCGCGCCCGCCGCCAGGCTCTGGGCCAGCTTGAGCTTCAGGTCCTGGAACCCGGAGCAACCGATGGCACGGCAAAAACGCACGATGGTCGGCTCGCTGATACCGACGCTATGGGCCAGGTCGGCCATGGAACTGTGCATCACGGCCGCGGGGTCAAGCAGCACGTGATCGGCGACCTTGAGCTCCGACTTGCGTAACAGGTGGCGAGACTGGGCGATGTGTTGCAGCAGATTCAAGGGGCTGGACTCTTTGTTATTGGCAGGTGCCGGGGATGTAGCACGCTTGTAGTTATACTACATGAATCGGCATTTTGCCTGCTCAATGCGTTACCGAATCCCTCGATTTCAGGTGCCCGCGCTTCATGTAGCACGCATGGCGGAGTTCTGATTGCCCCCTCAACGTCTGTCTTGAGGGGTAAAAATCAAATAGGCAGCTCTAATAAAGTTCAAAGCATAGTTATGCCCGTAACCCACAACACAACATACAGACTTACAAATACAACTAATAAAAACCACCCGCTCGCAAGTTGATCTGGATATATTGATTGCGCAGGAAGCAAAAACTTAATTAAAGGAGCTACATATTATGAGCATTAAAACAAAAGACTGGACCGCACAAATCGATCGCATGCCAGGCGCCGCATCTTTCCGCACCTTTGGCACCGTAACTGTTGCCCATACCGGCATTACGCCTACACTGGAAAAAACCGCAATCCAGGACAAGTCCTTCGATCTGCGCCTGGAACTTAAACTGGTAAAATCCAACGAGGTTTCCTTGCAGGTAGAAACCGACAAGTTTGTAGAATATAAAGTAATTGGCGATTCCAATGTCACTGGCGTCAGCATTTTCTACGAAGGAAAGTTGCTGCACCATATCGACAAAGTTCTAATTACCAACTAATAACCCATCAGCTTCCTGGCTTCCCGTCGGCACCAAACATGTCCGGCGGGAAGTTGAGCCGCTCACACGGCAGATTGCTCTCGTAGCAGACTCGCCAATCCATCCGCTTCGATGGGTCGACTGATCAGATACCCTTGCACCTCGTCGCAGTGCTCGGTTTTCAAAAACTCAAGCTGCTCAAGCCGCTCAACCCCTTCCGCCACGACCTTCAAAGACAGGCCGTGCGCCATGGCGATGATCGCCCGAGTGATTGCCGCATCCTCGCTGCCCTCCCCCAAACCGCGAATGAACGCCTGATCGATCTTCACGTAATCCACCGGAATCCGCTTGAGATAGCTCAGGGATGAATAGCCAGTGCCGAAATCATCGATTGCCAGTTTCACGCCCAGATCTCGCAGCTGCTGGAAGGTCGCGATGATGTGTTCGACGCTGTCCAGCAGCTGGCTTTCGGTGAGTTCCAGCTCCAGAAAGCGCGGCTCCAGCCCAGTCTCTTCCAGAACCTGGCGCACCAGACTGACCAGTTTGCCTTGACGCAACTGATGCACCGACAGATTCACCGACACCCGAATCGCTTCAAGCCCCTGGCGCTGCCACTCACAGGCTTGCCAGCAGGCCTGGCGCAGTACGAACTCACCGATCGGGCCAATCAACCCGGTTTCCTCGGCCAGACCGATGAAATCCCCCGGTGGCACGCGACCCATGGTCGGATGATCCCAACGCACCAGCGCCTCAGCGGCGTTTAACTTGCCCGTGGCAAGGCACAGTTTCGGTTGGTAGAACACCTTCAACTGCTTCTCTTCAACCGCTTTACGCAGCTGGTTTTCCAGCTGCAACCGCTCCAGCGTGCTGGCTTGCAGGCTGTCGGTGTAGAACTGGAAGTTGTTGCCGCCCAAATGCTTGGCGTGTTGCATGGCCATGTTCGACTGACTGACCAACGCGGAAATCTCTCGGGCACTGTCCGGCAACAAACTGATGCCCATGGACGCACTGACCACCAGTTCATGGCCCTCGACCGTCACCGGTATGCGCAACTTGTTCGATAACCGTGTCGCCACCCGAGCGAGACTCGAAAGGTTGCCGTAGGAGTTGAACAACACGGCAAACTCGTCACCGGACAGGCGCGCGATCGTGTCTGCCTCCGGCAAGGCATTGACCAGTCGTCGCGCCATCTTCTGCAACAACTGGTCGGCGACTTCATGACCCAGGCTGTCATTGAGTTGTTTGAACCGGTCGAGATTGATGTGCAGCAACGCCAGGCTGCGATAACCGCCCTGTCGCACCCGTTGATGCGCCTCGCTGAGCCGCTCACGGAACATCGATCGGTTGGCCAGGCCGGTGAGTTCATCGTAATGGGTCAGATAGCGCATGCGCTCTTCGGATTCACGCCGGGCGGAGAGATCCGCGAAGAAGCCCACAATATGGCTCACCTTTCCCCGAGGATCGCGGACCGTACTCAACTGAAGCCACTGCGGATACATCTCGCCGTTCTTGCGGGTTTCCACCAATTCGCCTTGCCAACTGCCGTGCTGCTCCAGCGCCTGATGAATCGCGGTGTAATGCCGGCGTGCATCGCGGCTGCACGGCAACTCGATCACGTTTCGACCCAGAATTTCGTCAATGTCATAGCCCGTCACACGGCTGAAGGCCTGATTGACCGCGAGCAACGCGTAATTGGGGTCAAAAATCACGATGCCTTCGCTGGCGGCCTCGAACACCGTCGCCGCCAATTGCTGCTGTTCTTCAAGTGCCTTGCTCGCGCTGATGTCGCGGCGAGTGCCGACCATGCGGATCACCCGGCCGTTTTCGGCACGCTCGACTGCCCGCCCACGGTCCTCGATCCAGACCCAGTGGCCGTCGCCATGCCGCACGCGGTACTCGATCTGGTAGTCCTCGGTGCGCCCCTTCAAGTGCTCGACCAGCGCCCTTTTCAGCGCGGGAAGATCCTCGGGGTGGAGGCGTGGCTTAAGGTGGCGCAGGATTGCCGTCACCTGTTCCGGCTCCAGGCCAAACAACTCCTGAATCTGCGTGTGATGCACTTCGTCGGTTTGCAGGTTCCAGTCCCACAACCCCAGTTCACTGGCTTTCAATGCCAGCGCCAAGCGCGCCTCGCTCTTGCTCAGCGCCTGGTTGGCGGCATCCAGTTCCAGGCTGCGCTGGGCGACGCGGCTTTCCAGATCGACCTGGATTTCGCGCAACTCGT
The DNA here is from genome assembly GCF_054070755.1 of Pseudomonas sp. SDO5591_S426. NCBI lineage: Bacteria > Pseudomonadati > Pseudomonadota > Gammaproteobacteria > Pseudomonadales > Pseudomonadaceae > Pseudomonas > Pseudomonas sp. SDO5591_S426. The sequence continues at coordinate 3,789 of NZ_JBSVXD010000055.1, forward strand.
CTTCAGCTCGCCGGCGCTGCTCGATTTCCTTTGCCAGTTTCTGATTAAGCTGGTCACCGCAATTTTGCGCTTGTTGCAGATGCTCGATCAGCGCCTGATTCTGGAAGCGTCGCAACAGGCCGCGATCGATAAGGCGATTGACCTGCCAGGCAACCACACTCAATGCGCCCAGCAAAATCAGGCCAAACCAGCCCCAACCGTGCTGTTGTTCGTCACCACCCCAGAACATGAAGGCGATGGCCGGCAACAGGCAGGGCAAAGTGAAAGACAGGAAGGCCGGCAAACTGACCGCGTAGGCCACGCTGGCCGAGAGGGCCGCCGCACCGATCAGGCCGAAGACCCAGGCTTGCTGAATGAAGTTATCGGCGGGAACCAAGGCGATGCCGGCACCGGCCAGGGTCAGGCCGGTGAGGCCGGAACCCAGCAAAAACATCCGTCGCCAGATGGGATGAGCCTGCCGATTGGGAATGGCCGAATCGAAAGCTGCTACCTGAATCACCCGCAGCGCCACCAATGACAACAACCACACCAGCCAGACGCTGACCAGGAAGTAGCGCTGCGGACTCCAAAGCAACCCGGCGCAGACCAGACCATTGATCAACATGAACAGTGTGGGCAGTAAAGAGCCCTGATAGAGCAGACGCGTGCGTTCGACCGCCATTTCCATGGCGTACTGTTTTCGGATAACCCGGGGCTCCACGGTGGGGCCCGACAGGTCGGAGCTGAAGGTCATAGGCAATGTTCTTGTTCTTATAATGACGAGCATGGGGCCCGAAACGTCGACGGAGCATACACAAGCCAGTGCCCGGACCAAACTGCCCCCGGTCAAAAAACAGACAAAAGTATTAGCCTGCCGATCCGCTGCAAATGCCGCCGGACGAGTGCAGCCAACGCTTACAGCCAATGACTGACCGGTCGTCCCGCGCGCCTCTTTCATCGGCTAAAGCAAAGCGGGGTTTGCCCGGTGTGACGCCGCCCCCTAGAATGCCCCGATGCGCGATGATCTCTCCCTTCTGCTGAACTCTCTCAACGATGCCCAACGGCAGGCCGTAGCAGCCCCCGTGGGTCGTCAGTTGGTCCTGGCCGGTGCTGGTTCCGGTAAAACCCGAGTGCTGGTGCACCGTATCGCCTGGTTGATCCAGGTCGAAAACGCGTCGCCCCACTCCATTCTGTCGGTGACCTTCACCAACAAGGCTGCTGCCGAGATGCGCCATCGCATCGAGCAGCTGATGGGTATCAACCCGGCCGGCATGTGGGTCGGCACCTTCCACGGCCTGGCGCACCGCTTGCTGCGGGCGCACTGGCAGGAAGCCGGGCTGAGCCAGACCTTCCAGATTCTCGACAGCGACGACCAGCAGCGGCTGGTCAAGCGGGTGATCCGCGAGCTCGGCCTGGATGAGCAACGCTGGCCGGCCCGTCAGGCCCAATGGTTCATCAACGGGCAGAAAGACGAAGGTCTGCGCCCGCAACACATTCAAGCCAGCGGCGACCTGTTCCTGGCGACCATGCGCGGCATCTATGAAGCCTATGAGGCGGCGTGTCTGCGTGCCGGAGTTATCGACTTCTCCGAATTGCTGCTGCGTGCGCTCGACTTGTGGCGCGATCACCCAGGCCTGTTGGCGCACTATCAAAAGCGCTTCCGGCACATTCTGGTGGACGAATTCCAGGACACCAACGCCGTGCAGTACGCCTGGTTGCGCCTGTTGGCCAAGGGTGGCGACAGCCTGATGGTGGTGGGCGATGACGACCAGTCGATCTACGGCTGGCGTGGCGCGAAAATCGAGAACATCTATCAGTACTCCGAGGACTTCCCGGACGCCGAAACCATTCGTCTGGAGCAAAACTATCGCTCCACCGCCGGCATCCTGAAGGCCGCCAACGCCTTGATCGCCAACAACACCGGGCGTCTGGGCAAAGAACTGTGGACCGATGGCGGCGATGGCGAAGCGATCAATCTGTACGCTGCATTCAACGAGCACGATGAAGCCCGGTATGTTGTCGAAACCATCGAAAGCGCGCTGAAAACCGGCCTGTCTCGCAGCGATATCGCGATTCTGTATCGCTCCAACGCCCAATCGCGCGTTTTGGAAGAAGCCTTGTTGCGTGAGCGCATTCCGTACCGCATTTATGGCGGTCAGCGCTTCTTCGAACGGGCTGAAATCAAGAACGCCATGGCCTACATGCGTTTGCTGGAAGGCCGTGGCAACGATGCCGCACTGGAACGGGTGATTAACGTCCCGGCCCGTGGCATTGGCGAAAAAACCGTTGAAGCGATCCGCGACCATGCGCGCCACAGCGATGTGTCGATGTGGGAAGCGATGCGCCAACTGGTGGCCAACAAGGGCCTGACCGGTCGCGCAGCCGGCGCGCTCGGCGCATTCATCGAGCTGATCGAGAACCTCGCCGCCAAGTGCATGGAGATGCCGCTGCACCTGATGACCCAGACGGTCATCGAGCAGTCAGGCTTGATCGCCTACCACGAAGCGGAAAAAGGCGAGAAAGGCCAGGCCCGGGTAGAAAACCTTGAGGAACTGGTCAGCGCTGCACGCAACTTCGAAAACAGCGAAGAAGACGAAGACCTGACGCCGCTGGCGGCGTTCCTCGGTCACGCATCGCTGGAGGCTGGCGATACGCAGGCCGACGAGCACGAAGACAGCATTCAACTGATGACGCTCCACAGCGCCAAAGGTCTGGAGTTCCCTTACGTGTTCCTGGTGGGCATGGAAGAAGGCCTGTTCCCGCACAAGATGAGCCTGGAAGAGCCCGGCCGTCTTGAGGAAGAGCGCCGTCTTGCCTATGTCGGCATCACCCGCGCCATGCAGAACCTGGTGATGACCTATGCCGAAACCCGACGCCTATATGGCAGCGAGACCTACAACAAGGTGTCGCGCTTCGTACGCGAAGTGCCGAAAGGCCTGATCCAGGAAGTGCGGCTTTCCAACAGCGTCAGTCGTCCGTTTGGCGGCAATCAGTCGATGAGCGGCGGCAGCCTGTTCAGCGGCAGTGAAATTCCGCAGACCGGTTTCAGCCTCGGCCAGACAGTCCGGCATTCGGTGTTTGGCGACGGCGTGATCCTGAACTTCGAAGGCGCCGGCGCACAGGCGCGGGTCCAGGTGAACTTCGGCGAAGGCAGCAAGTGGTTGATGCTGGGCTACGCCAAGCTCGAATCAATCTAGCTTTCTGTAGGAGCGAGCCTGCTCGCGATAGCGGTAGATCAGTCGATAAATTTTTTGGCTGTGAGTCCGTCATCCCGAGCAGGCTCGCCCCCACAGGGTTCAACGACAAACCCTTCCTACAGAACTTATCCACTCATCCTACAGACCAAAGTTAACAGGCCTTATTGCGCTGACTGAAGCTGAACCCGACCTGTCAGGCAAAAGCCCGAAACACTCTGCCGCTAGCCAGTAACACTTCAGCTGTGCAACATGGCGCGCGTGCCTTCCACAAATGGGAATTCCCTTTATGAAACGTTTTCTTAGCATCGCCATGGCGTTGTGCATCGGCCTGACGATGAGTCTCGACGTCAATGCCGCCAAGCGCTTCGGTGGTGGCAAAAGCGCAGGCGCTGCGCCGACTCACCAAACCAGCCAGATGGCTCCTTCTTCTCCAGGCATGGGCGGCGCTGCGGCGACCGCTGGTGCTGCCGGTGCCGCTGGCGCTGCTGCCAAGGCTGGCGGTGCTTCGCGCTGGCTCGGCCCTCTGGCCGGTATCGCGGCCGGTGGCTTGCTGGCTTCCATGTTCATGGGCGACGGCTTCCAGGGCATGCAGATCTTCGACATCCTGATCATGGCGGTCATCGCGTTCCTGGTCTTCCGTTTCATCGCCGCTCGTCGTCGCAAGCAGCAGGAGCAATTCGCTCCGGCCGGTCACGCGCCGATGCAGCGTGAAGCGTTCGAGCAGAAGCCAGCCATGGGTTCGATCTTCGGTGGTTCGGCCGCACCCGTTGCCGCCCGTCCGGTGATCAACGCTCCGGCCTGGTTCAACGAACAGAGCTTCGTAGAAGCCGCGCGCAGCCACTTCCAGTCGCTGCAACAGCACTGGGACGCGAACGAAATGGACAAGATCTCCGAGTTCGTGACCCCGCAAATGCTCGAGTTCCTCAAGCGCGAACGTGCTGACCTGGGTGACGCCTTCCAGTCCACTTACATTGATAACCTCAATGTGCAGCTGGACGGCGTGGATGACCGTGCCGACAAGACCATCGCCACCCTGACCTTCAGCGGCGTGTCGAAATCCTCGCGTTTCGACCAGGGCGAAGTGTTCAGCGAAAGCTGGAACATGGAACGTGCACAGGGTGAAAACCAGCCTTGGCTGGTCGCAGGTATCCGCCAGAACGGCTGATCATCCTCCGCGCTTCACTTGCTGTAATAAAAACCCCAGCCTCGGCTGGGGTTTTCTATTTCGCGGTTGCATCTATAGCAAGCTACTGTATAAACCGCCCCATATAAACCGCGCCATACAAGCAAGAGGATCCCGGACGTGGAAGAAATCATCGAACAACTGCGTGAAGCCAACGAACCGGTACCGGTCCCCTTGGAGTTGCCCGACGAAGATCAACTGGTGGAAATCGAAGAACAACTGTTCATCGATATTCCGTTCGTCTTCAGAGAGTTTTTGCTGACCGTCAGCGACGTTGTCTACGGCAGCCTGGAGCCGGTGACCGTCACCGACCCGCAATCCCACACCTACCTGCCGGATGTTGCTGCCAACGCCTGGGATGCCGGTGTCGATCGTAGCTTTATCCCGATCTGCCAGGACGGTGATGACTACTACTGCGTCGAAGAAGACGGCACTGTGGTGTTGTGGCAGGCCGAAGAAGAGCTGATCGCCGAAGAAACCTGGGAGTCGGTATGGCACTGGGCGCGGGACGTCTGGCTGGAAAGCTGAGTCAGCCGACGCCCCACTGGGTCAGTGCCCTGGCGAATCCTTGTGATTGTCCAGGGTATCCAGCAACGCCACCTGCATGCGCGTGTGGACGCGGATAAACCAGCGCCACAGCACCGCTGCTACGGCGGCTGCGACCACAGCGATCAGCACCAGCAACTTGTTGGTCGGCAGAATACTGGCCGACAAGGCTGCCAAAAGCAGGAAAATCACCAGCAGCGAGAGAATCGGGATCACTTCGGAGATCACCCGGCGCACTCGCTCTGTGTGGCGCCCCGCCATTTCAGGCTTCACGCCCATTTCCGCGAGCAACATCGATAGCGCCTTGAGCTTGCGATACGCGGCAATCAGGAATGGTAGCGACAACAGCAGCGCACCACCCCAGATCAATGCCTTCTGCCAACTCGGATCGCTGACCCAGTCCTGCAGGTACGTAGAGATTCGTTCGGCGAAGTAAGCGCCTGCGAAGAAAATCGCGATCACCAGCGCCAGATTGACCCCCACCTGAAGCAGGATCCGTCGAATCATCGACGCCAGCAGCGCGCCCTGGCCCTGCGGCTGGATGCTGCGCAGCCATTCGCCATACATCCCCAACACCCGGCCCAAACGCTGCGGCATCACCGCAGCCAATTTGATCGACAGCGGGTCTGCCGCTCGGATCAGATAAGGCGTCAGCAGCGTGGTGATCACCGAAACCGCCACGGCTACCGGATAAAGGAAGTTGCTGGTGACCTGCAGGGTCATGCCCAGCGAAGCGATGATGAAAGAAAATTCGCCAATCTGTGAAAGACCCATCCCGACGCGTAGTGAGGTGCGTCCGTCGTTGCCGGCGATAAAGGCACCGAGTCCGCAGGACAACATCTTGCCCAGAACTACCGCCACCGTGATCACCGCAATTGGCCAGGCGTATTGCAGCAGGATCATCGGGTCGAGCATCAGGCCGATGGCGACGAAGAAAATCGCACTGAACAGGTCGCGAACCGGTTCGATCAGGCGTTCGATCTTCAGCAACTGCCGGGATTCGGCCATGATCGCGCCAATCAGGAACGCGCCCAGGACCATGCTGTATTCAAGCTTGACCACCAGCAGGCAGAAGCCGAAACACAGGCCCAGCACGGTGATCAGCAGCATTTCATTGCTTTCGAATTTGGCCACGTAAGCCAGCAATCGCGGCACCAGCAAAATGCCGATCACCAATGCGACGATCATGAACAACGAGAGCTTGCCGACCGTCGAGAACACTTCGCCGGAGCTGACCGTGCCGCTGACCGCGATGCTCGACAGCAAGGCGATGATGCCGATACCGAGGATGTCTTCGACGATCAGCACACCGAAAATCAGCTGTGCAAAACGCTGATTCTTCATCTTCAGGTCGTTGAGCGCCTTGACGATGATGGTGGTCGAGGAGATCGCCAGGATCGCGCCGAGGAACAGTGAATCCATGGTGTTCCAGTCAAACCAGCGGCCGATTTCGTAGCCGATCCAGATCATCAGGACGATTTCCAGAAACGCCGCGATAAACGCCGTGGCGCCGACCTTGAACAACTTGCGCAGGCTGAATTCCAGGCCCAGGCAGAACATCAGGAAAATCACCCCGAGCTCCGCCAGGGTCTTGATGGTCTCTTCGTCGTGGATCAGCCCGAACGGTGGGGTGTGCGGGCCAATGATGAAGCCCGCAACAATGTAGCCCAGAACCACCGGTTGTTTGAGGCGATGAAAAACCACGGTCACCACACCCGCGATCAACATGATCACTGCCAGATCCTGAATAAAACTGATGGCATGCATGGCGTGTGGCTCCTTGGGTGACATGGCTCAACCAGCAGACGCAGAAAACGTCCGATTGAACGGGATACAAACCTGCTTTTCGCGTAGGAATTTGCCCTTTGGAGTGGGCTTTTGCAGGGTAACACCGCGACTTCCGGCAGAAAGGCGGTGCAATATATGGAAACAGATCGATCCGGCGTGACGGCGGCTTCCCGCCCGGCGTCCCGATAACTGTTGGTTTGAAAAAACCACGCAGGCACCCGCAGAGGTGCGTCCCTCAAACCTTGCCTTGATCCGTGAGAACGCTATGGAACCCGGAAACGCCCAGCTGTCGATGACGGTACTGATGACCCCCGACATGGCCAACTTCTCTGGCAATGTTCACGGCGGAACCCTGCTCAAGTATCTCGACGAAGTCGCCTACGCCTGCGCCAGCCGTTATGCCGGCCGTTACGTGGTGACCCTGTCGGTGGACCAGGTGATTTTCCGTGAGCCGATCCATGTCGGCGAACTGGTGACCTTCCTCGCTTCGGTCAACTACACCGGCAACACCTCGATGGAGGTGGGCATCAAGGTGGTGACCGAAAACATCCGTGAGCGCTCGGTGCGCCACACCAACAGCTGCTTCTTCACCATGGTTGCGGTGGATGACCAACGCAAACCCGCCCCGGTGCCGCCGCTGCAACCGGAAAACAGCGAGGACAAGCGCCGATACATTCAGGCCCAGCAACGCCGCCAGATTCGTCAGGAACTGGAAAAGCGCTATCAGGAAATCAAGGGCGACGCTTAAAGCAAAAAATCGCAGCCTGCGGCAGCTCCTACAGAGAAATGCGAATTCCTGTAGGAACTGTCGCAGGCTGCGATCTTTTTGTTCTGATCTGGTTACAAGCTGATCGAAGTCGCCTCAAACCGCACCCGCGGATGGGCAATCCGGTCCTGCGCCCGCACCAGTTCCAGCTCGTAGCTCGCGCAGGCCTGGGTTTCCAGCAGCACTTCATGCACCGCCGATGCGGCGAATTCGAACGCGGCCACCAGGCTGTCGCCCAACAACACGCGCGCCAGGAACAACCCGGAAGTCAGGTCGCCAACGCCCACCGGCTGACGCGGAAACGCCAGCAGCGGACGTTGCAGATGCCAACTGCCTTCGGCTGTCACCAGCAGCATTTCGAACACGTCCGAAGTCTTACCTGGGTAGTCCAGATGCTTGACCAGCACCGCTTTCGGCCCGCGTGCCAGCAGCGCCCGCGCCATGGCAAGACAATCGAACAACGACTGCGGCTTGCGCCCCGAGAAGCTGTCGAGCTCCAGTTGATTCGGGCACATGAAATCGGCCACGGCGGCGGCTTCTTCCAGCAGGAAATCGCTGACTTCCGCCGGCACGCTGCAACCCTTCTCCGGATGGCCCATCACCGGGTCGCACAAATACAGCGCTTTGGGATTCATCGCCTTGATCCGCGCCACACCCGTAAGGATTGCCCGGCCCTGTGCCGCGCTGCCGAGGTAACCCGACAGCACCGCGTCGCAATTGCCGAGCTCGCCAATGGCTGCGATGCCTTCGACCAGATCAGGAATCTGGTGCGGCGCCAGCACGTCGCCGGTCCACTGGCCGTACTGCGTGTGGTTGGAGAACTGCACGGTGTTGAGCGGCCAGACATTCACCCCGACCCGCTGCATCGGGAAAACCGCGGCACTGTTGCCTGCGTGACCGAACACCACGTGGGACTGGATAGCGAGCAGATGGGGCGTACGTTTCATGCGGTGAGTTTCCGTAAAACGATTGAAATTCGAGCGGCGCAGTATGCGACTAAACGCAGCCTGTACGACAGACCGGCGACGCAGTTAAGCTGACACTATCTTGTTGGAGCGCCCTGTTGATGTTGACCCTTGGAAATATTTTCGTGTTGATGCTGCTCGCCACCGCAGGCGCCTGGCTGTGGCACAACCACGGCCTGCGCGAGCGCGCGCTGGAGCGGGTCAAGCAGCATTGCAGCAACGTCGGCATCGAATTGCTGGATGGAAACGTGGCGCTGAAAAAAATCGCGTTCCTCAAGGATGCCCGCGGTCGGCGGCGCCTGGCCCGAGTGTATAACTTCGAATTCACCGTGACCGGCGAAAGTCGGCATAACGGCACCATCACCCAATTCGGTGCCCACAGCGCGCAGATTGAATTGGCGCCTTATCCGATGCCGTTTGACGAAACGCCGCCCGTCGTCGATGTCGTCAAGCCGAGCGCCGAGGTGATCGAGCTGAGCCATTGGCGGCAGGAACACAACAAATGGCGGCCGTGATCCTTAGATCAAACGGCAGTCGGCCAGGCCTCTTTGCAACACTTCCACATCCTGCGGCTCACTGAAAATCAACTCGACTCGCGAGTCCTGCCGCCATTCGCTGGGCTGCCACGTCAACAACGAGTTATCCAACGCATTGGCCGAAACCCAGCCACCGCTACTGTGGATAACCAGCTTCGCCCGCCGCCACAAAAGGCCTTCCAGCCATCGGCCGACAAGCGCCGCATCGAAGATCTGGTTCGGATGCCAGCGCCATCCGATACTCCAATCGCCCTCCTGCGCCTGACTTAAACAAATAGGCAGCTTCGGGTCGCTCCAGATCGCCGGGAGCTGCGCCAGGCTCTTGGGCATCACAAAGTTATCCACACCCGCCACCGCCCGCGCCTCGAGACCGGGCAACTCGCTCAATGGCAACGCGGATTCTTGCGTCCAGTACAAAGGACGTACCGGCAACGATGTGGCGATCCGCTGGCGATCACATTCTTCGAGACCTTCGGATTTGTTCATCAGCAACAGACCCACGCTGTTCAATGCCTCCTGTTGCGCCGCAGGCAGCGGCTTGCCGGCGAGGAGCGCCTGCGCATCGAGCACCAGCACGCTGGGTTGCACATTCAGAACGCCTTGCCATGGCGCCTCGCTCAATTGTTGCAACAGCTGCATCGGATGGCCCAGCCCCGAAGGCTCAATGAACAGTCGATCCGGCCGTGCCTTGCGCAGCAAACGACCGAGACCAATCTGAAACGGCGCGCCATTGACGCAACACAAACAGCCCCCGGCCACTTCGCCCAGTGCGATACCATCGGCGTCACGGGTCAGCAACGCGGCATCGAGGCCGATCTGGCCGAACTCGTTGATCAATACCGCCCAGCGCTCACCCGCTGGACGCTGCGCCAGCAGGTGCCTGATCAGGCTGGTCTTGCCGGCCCCCAATGGCCCGGCGATGACGTGGGTGGGTATGTTCTGCAACATGATCGAAGGTGTCTTGGGAGGTAAGGATGCGGTGGATGGGATTTTCATTGCTACTGATTCTGCCCTGCGGCGAAGCGCTGGCCCAGGCCTGCGTCGTCCACAGCCAGGCAGAGCGGCTTGACGTGAAAGTCTGCCAACAGAACCGCAACATTCCGGAAAAACTCTTCGCCGACGGTTTCTGCCAGCCGAAACTGGCCGGGCAGAAGGTCGAGGTGCAGTACGTCGACCAATGCCCAAGCGGGGCGTTCGGCGTGTGCAGCAACGCCCAAGTCGCCAATATGCCTTACCGACAGGATATTCACTATTACGGCGTAGCCACGGATGCGGCGTATCTGAAGCCGTTTTGCGAAGCTCAGAGCCAGGGAACCTGGCTCAAGCCTTGAAGAGTCACGCGGCGTCTTCGTACCAAGGGCCGAACGGGTCCGGCAGCAATCGCCAGCCTTCGATACCCAGTGCCATTTCTTCATCCGTCAGCAGACAGTCATCGAGTTCGGCAGTGAGCTGCGCGAAGTCGATGTTCTGGCCGATGAACACCAGTTCCTGTCGGCAATCACCGGTGGCAGCGGTCCAGTTCTCCATGATCGCGGCGGTACTCTCCTCATCCTGCGGCCATTGATTCTTCGGCACGAAACGCCACCAGCGACCGGCGAAACCATGGCGCATCAACCCACCGGCCTGTGACCAGCTCCCAGCATCCATGTGCTTGCTCGCCAACCAGAAAAACCCTTTGGAGCGCAGCAGCTTTCCGTTCACCCATGGGCGGTCTATGAAGCTGAAAAAGCGTTGTGGATGGAATGGACGGCGCGCACGGTAAGCGCTGGAGGCGATACCGTACTCCTCTGTTTCCGGTACATGTGCGCCGCGCAGTTCGCGCAGCCAGCCCGGCGCCTGAGCGGCTTTTTCGAAGTCGAAATAACCGGTGTTGAGGATTTTCTCCAGCGGCACTTCACCCATGACCATCGGGATGATTTCCGCCTGGGCGTTGAGCCGTTCGAGTATCGCGATCAGCTCCTCACGCTCGCGGCTGCTGATCAGGTCGATCTTGCTGATCAAGATGACGTCGGCGAACTCGACCTGCTCGATCAACAGGTCAGTAATCGAGCGCTCGTCGTCTTCACCCAGTGTTTCGCCACGGGAAGCGAGGCTCTCGGCGGCCTGGTAGTCGAGCAGGAAATTCATGCCATCGACCACGGTCACCATGGTGTCGAGCCGGGCGATGTCGGTGAGGCTCTGGCCGTTTTCGTCGCGAAACGTAAACGTCTCCGCCACTGGCAGCGGTTCGGCAATACCGGTTGATTCGATCAGCAGATAATCAAAACGACCTTCCCTGGCGAGCTTGCTCACTTCCTCCAGCAAGTCTTCGCGCAGGGTGCAGCAGATGCAGCCGTTGCTCATTTCCACGAGTTTTTCTTCGGCGCGATTGAGGCTGACATCACGCTGGACTTCACTGCCGTCGATGTTTATTTCACTCATGTCGTTGACGATGACAGCGACCCGCAGATTTTCCCTATTACGTAGTACGTAATTGAGAAGTGTACTTTTTCCGGCACCAAGAAAGCCCGACAGGACGGTAACGGGTAGACGATTGGGCATCAGATGTTCCTCACAGGGTACCCGGTCAAATCGTCGGGCTTGGTTTTATGTTATAATATAACGACACAATCAAGCCACTCTCCCTTGCCCACAACGGTAAAGGGCACGACGCTGGAGACCTTCCCATTGGTGAGAAACGCTATGCGTAATGCCCTGAAACTGGTGCTGTTGAGCATTGCACTGCTGGGTACGGCCGATGCCTGGGCGCAAATTCCAACGCTGGCCAACTGCACCCGCAGCGCCAACTTGCTGGCCTGCGTGGATGGCGAGGGCAATGCCTACAGCGTCAACACTGTAGGGAGCACGATTTACTTGCGGGGCTTTGAAGTGAATGGAAAACGCTACTGGGCGCAGACCAACAGCCGCTATGGCCAACTGACGTTTTCCACCGGTATCGCTTCCGACGGAGAGGCCTGGGTCGGCTACAACCGGCGCGTTGGATGGACCACGATCAACCGGTTTTCCAGTTCCGGCGGCAGCAGCGCCAAGTTCACCTGCAGCCGAATAGCCGGTTGTTAGACGCGGGACATCTCTGTTTCTGCGGCCCACGCGAGAAATGAAAATCCGTTCATGAAAAAGCCGTCGTCGATTTTGTTGTTATAATATAACATGCCAAATCAACTCCCACGATGGACCTGCTCATGAATGCGCTGACTCTGCCGGATATCGCCGCGCAGGCCTCACGCCAAGCCCTGCCACTGGAGTGGGTGGGCATGTGTGGCATTGCTCTTCCTGTTTTGCTCGATGGCCAAAGACTGCCCGCAACAGCCGATGCCGGCGTAAGTCTCGATAACGGCGAGGCGCGCGGCATTCATATGTCGCGGCTTTATCTGGCGTTGGAAATGCTGGAGCAGGAAACCCTTTCGCCCGCTCTGCTTCGACGGGTGTTGCAGAGCTTCCTGGACAGTCATGAAGGACTTTCAAGCAACGCTTATCTGAACATTCATACCGATTTACTGCTGAAAAGATCGGCGCTGATCAGTCCGCTGGCTGGCTGGAAGAGCTATCCCGTCAGCATCGAAGCACATCTGAAAAACGCGATGTTCCACGTGGAACTAAAAATCGACGTCCCTTATTCCTCAACGTGCCCTTGTTCAGCAGCGCTTTCCCGGCAACTGATTCAGCAGCAATTCGTCGATGATTTTGCCAATCGCGCTTTGCATCACGCGGAGATATTAGCCTGGCTCGGCTCTCCTAAGGGCATCGTCGCCACACCGCACAGTCAACGCAGCTCCGCGCAATTACGTCTGCACCTGGATGACTATCTGGACGAGTTACCGCTGATCGCACTGATCAACGATGCCGAAGCAGCCCTCGGCACCGCCGTACAAACCGCCGTGAAGCGCGCCGATGAACAAGCCTTCGCCCTCGCCAACGGACAGAACCTGATGTTCTGCGAAGACGCTGCCAGACGCTTGAACCTGGCCCTAAAACGCTCACCCGGTATCAACGGATTTCACATACGAGTGATCCACGCTGAAAGCCTTCACGCCCACGACGCAGTCGCCGAGAGTCGATGGAACCGGGAGGTCGCATGATCCGTTGTCAGAGTTTGCGTTGGGGCGCTCCCGGTCAGTCACTGACACCGCCCCTCGATATCGCGCTACCGAAGGGAAGCCTGACCGCCGTGATCGGTGCCAACGGCAGCGGGAAAAGCAGCCTGTTGAAAGTCATCGCCGGCCTGCAAAAACCGCTCGCCGGAAAAATCCTGGTGGACGCGCCACGCGAGGGCGGACTGTCGTTCCTGCCACAGCAGCAACATCTGGACCGCCAATTCCCTATCAGCCTTCAAGACTTGGTCGCCGCTGGTTTCTGGGGCAGCAAGCAATCGCCGGAACAACGTCGCCAACGCCTCGCATCTGTCCTCGACGATTGGTGCCTGAGTGGCCTGGAACAACGCCCGTTGATGGCTCTCTCCGGCGGCGAATTGCAACGCGCCCTGCTCGCTCGCTTGAGTCTCGCTGAAGCACCTCTGCTACTACTCGACGAACCCCATGCCGCGCTGGATGAACTCGGTCTGGTACTGCTGTGGAAACATCTCCACGCCTGGCACGCAGAAGGCCGAACCCTGGTTGTCGTGTGCCACGATCTGGCCGCCGTTCGCCATCACATTCCGAACACACTGCTGATCAAAAACAGTGGCTGCGTCTTTGGGGCGAGCAGCGATCTTATCCACCAGCAGCCGCAAGCGCAGGTAGCCTGATGCTCGCCGCCGCTCAACTTTGGCAACCCTTTCACGAGTTCGTGTTCATGCGTCGGGCGCTGCTCGGCGGTCTGGTACTGGCCTGCAGCACAGCGCCGCTGGGTGTGTTTCTGATCCTGCGACGGATGAGCCTGATCGGCGATGCGGTGGCGCACGGCATTTTGCCCGGCGCGGCATTGGGGTTCTGGTTTGCCGGTTTGAGCCTTCCCGCCCTCACCCTCGGCGGCCTCGGTGCCGGCCTGAGCATGGCCGGACTCGCTGCCTGGATCACCCGTCGCACCGGTCTGCGAGAGGACGCCAGCCTCGCAGCGATCTACCCGATTTCCCTGGCCAGCGGTGTGCTGATTCTCGGCATCGCCGGCAAACGCCTGGACCTGTTGCACCTGCTGTTCGGCTCGGCATTGGCAGTCGATGGCCCGACCCTCACGGGCATGCTTTGGGTCTGCGGAGTGAGCCTGATCGCCATGCTGCTGATCTACCGCCCCCTGTTGCTCGACACCCTCGACCCACTCTTTCTGCGAACCGTGAGCCGCCTAGGTCCCCTGGCCCATGGCGTCTTCCTGACGCTGGTGGTGCTGAATCTGGTGATCGGTTTCCAGGCCATCGGCGCCTTGATGGTGGTCGGCCTGATGATGCTGCCCGCGGCCGCGTCACGCTTCTGGAGTCGCCGCTTGCCAGTATTGATAGCCATTGCCGCGCTGCTCGGCAGTCTCTCGGTGTGGCTCGGTTTGTTGCTGTCGTTCCATTACTCGCTACCCAGCGGCCCGGCCATCGTGCTGGTCGCTGGCGGTTGCTATCTGCTTTCCGTGGTGTTCGGGCCGGTGCACGGTTTGCTGCGTCGGCCACCTTTGCTCACATCTCAATGAGGTTTTTGCCGATGCGCGCTTTACTCGTGCTGTTCAGTTTGATGCTGTCGATGTCGCTGTCTGCCGCTGAAAAACTTCAGGTGGTCACCAGTTTCAGTATCCTCGCCGACATGACGCATCAGGTCGGTGGTGATCACATTCAGATCACCAACATGGTCGGCCCCGACGCCGATGCTCACACTTACGAGCCGACACCAGACGACGCCCAAGCTCTGTTGAAGGCAAAACTGATCATCAAGAACGGCCTGGGATTCGAACCATGGCTTGATCGCCTGGTAACCAGTACCGAGACCAAAGCGCCAGTGATCAGCGCAAGCCACGGCGTCATTCCGCGCGATCTGGATGAAGACGGCGAAACCGTTCCCGATCCGCACGCCTGGCATAACCTGGCGAACTCCGAGTTGTACATCAGCAACATCACCAAGGCATTGATCGCTGCCGATCCGGCCAACAAGGGCGACTACCAGCGCAACAGTCAGGCTTACCTGAAACAGATCCATGCCCTGCTCGTGGAAGCCAAGGCCAAACTCGGTTCGTTGCCACCGGGCAACCGCAAGATCGTAACCTCCCATGATGCCTTCGGTTACCTAGGTCAGGCCTATGGCATCGACTTCATGGCTCCGCAGGGGCTGTCCACCGAACGCGAACCTTCGGCTAGCGAAGTCGCTGCGTTGATCACTCAGATCCGTCAGGCCAAGGTCAAAGCGGTGTTCATGGAAAACATCAAGGACGCGCGTCTGCTCAAGCAGATCGCCGACGAAAGCGGCGCCCGGATTGGCGGCACCCTGTACTCGGATGCGCTCGCGGCGAGTGGTCCGGCGAGTACTTTTACCGGGTTGTTCGAATACAACCTCAATACCCTGTACAACGCGTTGAGCAAGCCATGATCCGCAAATTGTCGACCTGGTGCGCGGATACAAAGCCCTGCAGAACGAGTTTTAAACGGGCACGACAAATGTCTACATGACAGCGGGCTGGGTTTGGTTTTAAGGTTTATCCGCTAGTGCGTGTGATCGAAGCATTCGAGAACAACAATCATGATCCAGATCACCCTGCCCGATGGTTCATTGCGAGAATACGATCAACCGCTGTCCGTACATGAAGTTGCCGCGAGTATTGGCCCCGGGCTGGCCAACGCTGCGGTAGCAGGTCGGGTGGACGGCGTGTTGGTGGACTGTGAGTTCATGATCCGGGCCGATGCCCGGGTCAGCATCGTGACGCCGCAAGAGCCCGACGGGTTGGAGATCCTGCGACGCTCCTGTTCGCTGATGCTGGCGATGGCGGTCAAGCAACTGCATGCCCATGCGCAATTGCGCACGGGCTCGGTGCTGGGTGACGGGTTCTATTGCGAGTTTGATGTCGAGCGCCCGTTGTCGACGACTGACCTGCCGTTGATCGAAGCACGCATGCAATCACTGGCGGCGACCAATCATTCGATCCGTCGACGGCAGACGCCCTCTGCGTCGACGCATTCCGAGAACCTGTCGTTGTATCGCCTCGGCGACACCGAATATTTGACGACAGGACCGCATGTGCCCACCACCAAGGTGTTGCAGGCATTTGCCCTCGATCACATCAATGGCACCCTGCAACAACGCATCTATGGCACGTGCTGGTCCAGCCACCAGGAACTGCAGCAGTGGCGCCTGCCGCCCCACGTGATGGTCGTCAGCATGGATGACCGGCAGACAACTTACGCCCATGCGGTCACCGAGCGGCTGCGCAGAAGTGGTGTGCGCGCCCTCGCAGATCTGCGCAACGAAAAGGTCCGCTACAAGATTCGACATCACAGTCAGACGGTGCCGTACCTGGTGGTGGTCGGCGAGAAGGAAAAGGCTGGCGAATTTGTCAGTGTGCGCAGTCGCAGCGGGGAGGATTTCGGCAGGATGAAGATTGATGCGGTGTGTGAGTGGTTGAGCTCGATAGGCGCGCTCCCACGGGGATAATCTGACCCGTGGGAGCGCAGCTTGCTTGCGATGCTTTAAGCGCGTGGTTTGACGGTGCCGCAATCCTGCCCCAACCACACGGCACGACTCTCGAGGCTACCCTTCTGGTTGATGCCGGTGGCATTGAACGTGCCGTTGACCTTGGTGGTGAACTCACGGTCACTGAGGAACGTGGCGACACCCGCACCTTGCGCTTTCGGGCAGCTGAAGCGGAATTTCCACTGGTTGCCGGTGCGATCAGTGATTTCCTGCTTGCAGCCCGATTGCGGGTCGGTCAGCGGGATATTGTCGCTCTTGACCTGCTCCGGCGTCAGGCACGCGCGAATCCCTTTGCCGCCCATGGTGATGCCCTGTTTCTCCAGCTGTGCGCGCTGTTCAGGGGTTATCTGGCTTTGTATTTGACCGAGGATCAGTTGCAGATCCGGCAGGTTCTGGTCATCGACCTTCATGTTGCTGGTGGTCAATTCCCACAAACCCGGCTGCAGCATCTGCGCCTGAGCGGCCACAGGAAGTGCCAAACCCAGCGTAATGGCCAAACCCAGCAGACGAACGTTCATCGTGTAACTCCTGATCAGTAGTGGCCGTTAGACGTCAGCCGCGGGCTTCGGTTCATGGGCCAATTAAATAGCGACATTCTGCCCGGAACATGGTCTGTTAAGCATTGAATCTTCAGGAGCAAGGCTGCCCCCCATGGATTATTTCGGACCGCATATCTTCGGCTACACCATCGCACTGCTGCACTCCCTGGGCACGATCGCCGCGATCCATGCCGTGTTGACCGTTCGGACCGCCCAAGGCTCGATCGCATGGGCCCTGTCCCTGGTGTTCATGCCTTACCTGACACTCATCCCCTATCTCGTGTTCGGCCGTAGCACCTTCGACGGCTACATCAAGGCACGGCGCCAAGCCAACGAAGAAATGCGCAAGGCCATCTCCGAGCTCAACTGGCGGCCGTGGGTCGAAGAAGCGCTGACCGCTCGTGCATCCCACGCTTATGCATCCCTGAGGGCAATGCCGAAGCTCGGACGAATGCCCTGCCTGGCAAACAACGAAGTGCACCTACTGATCAATGGCCGGGCGACCTTCGATGCGATTTTTGATGCCATCCGCCAAGCCAAAGAAGCGGTCCTGATCCAGTTCTTCATCATTCACGACGATCGCCTCGGCCAACGGCTGCAAAACCTGCTGCTGGAAAAAGCCGCTGAAGGCGTGGCGATCTATCTGCTTTACGACCGCATCGGCAGCCATTCCCTGCCCCACAGTTATGTGCAAGCGCTGCGCGATGGTGGCGTCGAGGTCAAAGCCTTCGCGACCCGCAGCGGCTGGCTCAACCGTTTCCAGGTCAACTTCCGCAATCACCGCAAGATCGTCGTGGTCGACGGCATTCTCGGCTTCGTCGGCGGACACAACGTCGGCGATGAATATATGGGCGAGAAGCCGCCTCTCGCGCCTTGGCGCGATACCCATGTGCAAGTACGCGGGCCGGTGGTCGCCTGTATGCAGGAGTCCTTCGCCGAAGACTGGTTCTGGGCCGCCCGCTCACTGCCGCCGCTGATCCTGCCAGAGGTGTACCCGGACGACGGCGTACTGTGCCAATTGCTCGCCAGTGGACCGGCCGATTCCTACGAGACCTGTTCACTGTTCTTTGTCGAAGCCATCCACGCAGCAACTGAACGGGTATGGATCACCAGCCCGTATTTCATCCCCGACGAAGCGGTATTTGCGGCATTGCGCCTAGCGGTACTGCGCGGTGTCGATGTGCGGATTTTGCTGCCGTCACGGCCCGATCACCGGATCGTTTACGCAGCCTCCAGCCTGTATGCCTTTGAAGCGGTGCGCGCGGGCGTGCGCGTATTCCGCTACGAACCCGGTTTCCTGCATCAGAAAGTGGTGTTGATCGACAACGAAATCAGCGCCATTGGCAGCGCCAACATGGACAACCGTTCGTTCCGGCTGAATTTCGAGGTGATGTTGTTGACCGTCGACAGCGTGTTTGCCGCCAAGGTGGAACAGATGCTCAACGATGACTTCGCCCAGGCTCACGAAATCGCCAAGGACGAAGGCCGGGAGACCCACCGCCTGCAAAAGGTCGGCATGCGGGTCGCCCGGCTCATTTCGCCGATTCTTTAAGGCGTGTAGATATCGTCGCGAGTCCATGGCAGTTCGTGGCTGCCATCGGGATGAGCCTTCACCGCAAGGATCTGGTGCAAGTTGATCCAGCCCTTGGCGAACGCATACGCGCAACCCGCCAGGTACAAGCGCCAGATGCGCAACGCTTGTTCCGGCACCAGTTTCCCGGCGGCCTCAAGGTTGTCTTCAAGGCGCTCGCTCCAGTGGTCCAGCGTGCGCGCGTAGTGCAGGCGCAGGCTCTCGACATCAACGATCTCAAGCCCTGCTTCGCTGATCTCGGCAGAAATCATCGACAGGTGCGGCAACTCGCCGTTGGGGAACACATACTTTTCGATGAAGTCACCGGCACCGCGTCCCACCGGACGGCCATCGGTGTGTTTGGCGGTGATCCCATGGTTCATCACCAGGCCGCCCTCTTTCACCGCGCCGAACAGGGTTTTGCAGTACTCGGCCAGGTTCGCATGACCGACATGCTCGAACATGCCGACGCTGACCACTTTGTCGAAGCGCCCGTCCTGCGGCAGATCGCGGTAGTCGAGCAGTTGCAGCTCGACCATGTCCTCCAGCCCTTCCGCTTTTACGCGCTCGCGGGCCAGGGCCAATTGTTCCTTGCTGAGGGTAATGCCGAACACCTTTGCGCCGAACTCACGGGCCGCATACCGCGCAAGCCCGCCCCAACCACAACCGACATCCAGCAAATACTCGCCAGGTTGCAGGCGCAACTTGCGGCACAAATGGCGGAATTTTGCCTGCTGAGCCTGTTCAAGGGTTTCACTGCCTGTCTCGAAGTAAGCGCAGGAATACGCCATGTCGCTGTCGAGCCACAGCTGATAGAAAGCGTTGGAAAGGTCGTAGTGATAGGAAATCGCCTTGGCGTCAGTCTCCTTGTCGTGGAGAGTGCGCACAGGCTGGCTGTCATCAGCCTCATCCAGCAGCGCCTGACTCCATTCATCGCAGACGCGGATCACGTCGCTGATGGAACCTTCAAGCTCCAGTTTGCCCTCGACGAATGCCGCTCCGAGCGCATCCAGGCTGGGATGGGTGAACTGGGTGACCATTTGTGGGTCCTTGACCACAATCGTGACGCTGGGCGTCGGCCCCAGATTGAATTCATGGCCGTCCCAGAGTCGCAAGCGAAGCGGCAATTGCAGATTCTGTAAGGCCGGTGGAAGTTGCGCGAGCATGGATAATCCCCCTTGTTTCAGACGTCTGATGAGAGGGTAGACCATCCTTGAAAAATAGCAGGCTATCGATTTGATAGCCGTTTTCTATGATCCCCAAGGCTGCAAACACCCTCACGAACCCACAAAAAACTGCTGTGTCCTCACCCTAGATGACTGCGAACACAGCAAACAGTTCTAAAAACTCACTTCACTCAGGCCTCGTCTTTTAGCTTGAGCAATGGCTCCTGAAACCGCAACAGGCGCCCGGCATTCCCCAGGACCAACAAAGTGCTGAGGTTATGCAGCAACGCGGCAATCATCGCCCCCGCCGCGCCGAGCCAGCCAAACGCCGCGAAGGCAACGATTGCCAGCGTCCAGCCCAGACCGATAATCACGTTGACCTGCAAGGTGTGCCGGCACTGTCGACTCAAGCGCACGCAGGTGCCGAGGCGGCGCAAGTCACTGCCGATCAACACGATATCGGCCGAAGCCAACGCGATATCCGCACCGCCCGCGCCCATGGCAACGCCGACCACACCGGCCTTGAGGGCCAGCGAATCATTGATGCCGTCGCCCACCACCATAGGCCGAAAACCGTTACCGATTTCTTTCAGCACGCGATTGAGCTTGTCCTCGGGCAAGGCCTGCGCCTCGACATCGCTGATGCCGACATCCCGCGCCAGCGTGTGCGCGACGCTTTGCCGGTCACCGGTAAGCAACAGTTGCCGACCCAACCCCAAGTCACGCAACTCGCTCAGGGCAAACCTGGCTTCGGGTTTGACACTGTCGGCCAGTAACAGCCAGGCGAGGAATTCACCGTTGAGCGCCAGCCCGGCAATCGGGCCGTCGTGTTCGGGAATGACAGAGGTGGGAATCTGTAACTGAGCAAACAGTTCTGGTCGCCCGAGTGCAGCCTCGCCCTGCTCCGTCATAGCCACCACGCCCAGCCCCTGACGCTCATGAATATCCGTGAGCAGCAGAAAGTGCTCCTGCGTTACCAGCCCGGCCAACGCGCGGCTAACTGGATGGCTGCTGGCGGAACCGAGGCTGGCGGCCAGTTTCAGCACGTGGCTACGATCCTCCAGCGGACTGTCAATCGATTGCAGGCGCAACGTGCCGAAGGTCAGGGTCCCGGTCTTGTCGACCACCAGCGAGGTCAGGTCCGCCAGCTCTTCGAGAAACGCCGAACTGCGGATCAGAATCCCGTGCCGCGCTGCCACCGCTACCCCGGCGATCGCGGTCGCCGGCGCCGATAACACCAGCGCACACGGACACGCCGCCACCAACACCGCGAGCATGGCTTGGGCATCGTTGGTGATGAACCAGGTCACCGCCGCCAGCAGCAACACCAGGACCATGTAGCTTCCGGCGTAGCGTTCGAGCAGTCGCGTGATCGGTGGCTTGGAGCGCTCGGCGTTTTGCATCAGCGCGATGACTTTGCCGAGGGTCGATTCGTGGCCGGTACGGGTCACTTCGATGCGCAGCAAGCCATCGAGATTGATCGCACCACCGAACACCGACATGCCGACACCGGCCTCCATCGGTACCGATTCGCCGGTAATTGAAGCCGTGTCGAGACTCGCCTGCCCGGACAAAACCCGGCCATCCGCCGGTACACGATCACCGGCGCGCACTTCCACATGGTCACCCGCCTTGAGCGTGCCGTTGTCGACTTCGATGATGGAACCGTCGGCCTGGAGCTTTCGTGCGTGGCTGCGCGTCAGTTTGCCGAGGGCATGAATGGCCTCCTGCGATCCGATCACGCTGCGCTCTTCCAGCACATGGCCGAAGATCATGATGATCGGCAGCAAGGCCGCCGTGAGCAGATCGCCGGTGGCCCAGGCACCGAGCATGGCCAACGCGATCAACTGGTCAGTGATGCCGTGCAAACTCGGATAACGCAGGCTGTACCAGGCCGAACGCATAACCGGCACGGCCACCAACAATGAAGCAAAACCCAGCAGCAATTGGCTGACGCCGGTCTGCTCCGGCGACAACCAGCGCCAGGCCAGTCCGAGCGCCAACAAGCCAAGTGCGAGCATGGCCAAGGTCAGTTGGCGGGCGGCGCTGCGTTGTTCGGCAGAGGACAACAGGCTCGGTGCAGCGGCGGTTTGCGCAGTCATTGTGCAGCTCCCTGAATGATCAGGCGGGAATCGTCTTTCGGATTGACCGTGGTCACCGAGCCAGCCTGATTCAGAATTTTCGGCATCCGCTCACGGTAGATTCGCAGCAGCATTTGCGGATCGGTGCCTTGTTGTTGAGCTTTGGCCAAACTCAATACCGTGGCCGTGTCAGCCGACGCTTTGGCCAACCGTTCACTCGCCTGGGCATGGGCGACTTGCAACGTGCGGTCGGCTTGCTCGTTGGCGGTCTGGGTCAGTTTCTCGGCTTCGGTGCGTGCATTGGCCACGGCTTTGTCAGCCTGCTGGCTGGCCGTCAGCACCGCGTTGAACGCGTTCACTGCAGGGCCGGGCAAACTCGATTGCACGTCGACCCGCGCCACTTCGATCCCCAGCCCCTGTCCGGTTGCGGCCAACTCCGCGAGCCGTTGATTGATGCCTTGCACCAGATCACCGCGCAGGCGTTCACGTCTTTCAGCCGCTTTATTATCGGCGCCGATCAGCTCCGGACGTGCAACCAGAATGGTGTCCAGATCACGCGCCGCCGTCAGTACCACAGCACTGCGGGTGACGAGGCGATCCAGTGCCGGCAGCACGTGTTCACTCTGCAGTACAAAGGCGTAGGGATCGGTAACTTTGTAGAAGACCCGCACATCGAGTTGCACCACTCCGGCATCACCGGTCAGCAAGTAACCGGAGCCCGCGAGGGCATCGCTGATCGGTGTGGCAAAACTGGCCACGCGATCGGCCTGTAACGCCACATCACTGCGCAGTAGATTCTCCACTCTGCGCTCGATCACCCGGTCCGCTGCCGCCAACAAAATCACCTGCTCAAAAGGTCGCGGCCAGGCCAACAACAGTCCGGCATTCTGGATACGATCCAGCGCACCGAAGTGCAAAACCACTGCGCGATTCTGCGGATCGATTTGCCGAACATTGGAGAATGCCCACGCCAACGCGGCCAATACCGTGACCGCGTACAACGCAAGAAAGGCCAGGCGCCCGGCTTGAATCCAGGGGCTGCTCAGCTCATTTGTTCCACGTGGAACCAAACTCATGGCTGCGATCCGGACTTGTTATCGAGGCTCGGCGGACCGTCAACCAACACCCGGAACGGCGCGGCATCGGTGCGCAAAATCAGCTTTGTTCCGGGCGTGACCACCGTGCCCAAGGTGTCGAGCGAGCGCAGCAGGTTGTAAAGCTGAGGCGAGCCCGCGTACGCACGACCGTAAATCTGTGCAGCTTCGACGCGGGACTGCGCTTCGATGTCAGCCGCTTTGACGGTGGCGTCGGCTTGCACGATTCTCGCATCACGCTCGGCGGCGGAACGAATTTGTGCGGCTTCACGTTTGCCGATGGCGGTGCGTTCGGTAGCGATGGTTTCGCGCTCGGCACGCATGCGATCGACCGTGGCAGTGAGCGTGACCGATGGCAATGTCAGCCGCTCGATGCCGACTTGCAGCACACGCACGCCGTAAGTGGTAAGTAGCTGCTGATCGATTTGCTGACGCAGCTGCGCTTCAAAATCGGCAATACGCACCTGACTGGCGTCGGTGTTCACCAAGTTGGCCAGATCGAAACTGCTGGCCGTGGTTTCCAGTGCCGAACCGATGAAGGTACGAATCTGCCGCGCGGCTTCGTCCGGCTGATTCTGCACGGCGCGCATGAAGCGCTGCACGTTGTCCGGATCGCCTTGCACCTGCCACGCCACATAAGCCTGAACGATGATGCGCAGACCATCCCGCGTGCCCACGTCTTGCAAACCGCTGGACGTGGTGCGCAATCGCAGGTCCACCGGGATCGCCGCTTCGAACGGCGCGGGCCAACGCCAGCCAAGACCCGGCTCCAGAAGCACCCGCGACGGGTTACCAAAACGGGTAATCACCGTGGCCTCGCCCGACCTCACTTGCACCAGGCTCGCGGCTGCAACGGCGAAGGCCACCAGCAACGCTGCCCAACCCATGCGCCGCCAGGGAAACGGGCCGGCTTCTTGCGGATCACCGTGATGGTGATGATGGTGACCGTGGTGATGCCCGCCATGGCCATGATCGTGGCCGGCGTGATCATCGTGATCATGAGTGTGCGACTGGCTCAATGGGCAGCTCCTGGCTGGGCGGTTTGACGCGACGGCGCAGGGTCAACCGGCAGCGTGAAGGTACGGAGGTCGATGGTCGGCGCATTGCTGCTGCCGCCCAGGCGATGATCAAGGATCAGCAGTTTGGCGTTGGCCAAGCCTTGAGAAAGTTGACTGAGGTATTGCTCCAGCACTAAGGCCTGACCGGCACTGGCGTAAGCCTTTTGCTCGGCGCTGAATTTCAGGTCCGTCGCTTGTGCACTGGCGTTGATTTCACGGGCACTGGCCGTTGCCTGATCGCGGGCGATGCTGGCCTGCAACTGCGCCTGGTTGGTGGCTTCGGCCGCCGCACCGCGCTCACGGGAGATCAACGCCTGGGCACCAATCTGCGCCGCTTGCACACCGTGATAGGCATTGGCTGCGCCGGCCGGTGGATGAATCGCTTCGACCACCGTGGCGAGAATCTCCACGCCGCTGTCGAGCTTCTGCAGGTCCGCCTGCACGGCCCTGCCAACTTCTTCAGCGAGCCCTACCCTGTCCTCACCGAGCAAACCGTCGAGGGTCCGCGAAGCGAAATCGTGAACGAGAATCCGGCTGGCGGTGCTGCGGATCAGTGTCGGCACATCCGCACTGTTGTAAGTTGCAGCCAACGCTGCCTGATCGCTCAGGCCAATACGGTAGACGAAGCGCACGTCCATGTTGACGATCTGAAAACTCTGCTTGTCGGCACGGCTGCTGGCGATGACCTGGGATTTGTCGTTCACATGGCTGGCGTCCCACAAGCGGTTGGCCGTGATCGGCGCCGGGCCTTCGGCGGGGGCAACCTGCATCGGTGTGGAAGCATCGCCGACACTGGTGGCCAACTCGTGGACCACGCCATTCTCGACGCTTAGTACCCGGCCCAATGGCCAAGGTAAACCTGCATGCAAACCGGGGCCGAACACCACCACCGGTTTGCCGAAACGCTCGTAGATACCGCGCCCTTGCAACGGTATTTCGTGGATGCCGGTAAGGGACCAACCAACGATTGCTACCACCGCCAGCACCGGCAAAAACGCCCGGCGCATGTAAGTGAATGCCCAGATCTGCCGCAGATCGATGCCGAAGCGGTTGTGCAGTTCGTGCTGCAACGCCAGCAGCGGTTGCGGTGGCCAACGCAGCATGTCCGCGACAAAGCTACGTGCCAGCAACGTCGGTTCGATCTGTTCACGGCGAGGGCTGAACAGTGACAACACGGCGCGCAACAACAACTCCACGGCGACCAGACCCGGCAGCAGGCCGATCAGCACCGCCAGCCGCACCGGCCAGACTGAAGCTTCGCTGCCGAACAACAGGCACAACGCACCGAGCACGAGGCTGATGATCGATACGCGAGACAGCTGCGCCAATGCTCCGGCTTCGGGCCACGCGGCCGTGTTTTCCTGAGCCAGTTGGCGCTCCAGCACCAGCAAACCGAAAGCCAGCAACAACGCCAGGGCAGCGCCGACAGTGGCCGACAAGCCCAGCGCTGCGGGTGGTAAACCAAGGTTCCAGACCTGTTTGACGCCGAGCAAAGCCACTAAAGCCCAACCGCCCAACCACAACGTCGGCGCACCGATTTGTTTGATCAGGTTCAGCCAGCGCTGGCCCATGCGATCCAGCAGCCGTTCATACCAACCCGCCGGCGCTTCGACTGCTTGCTCGACAACCACCGGCAGCACGGGACTCATCGCCCGCGCTCGCCATTGCGCCACCCACCAGGCAGATTGCAGACCAGCCACCAACACCAGCAACGCGGCGCTTTGGTTGAACAACAGCGCCGGCCAAAGTGACTGCGGCGCAAACAGCCCGACAAAGAACCCCAGCACCAGCCCCACTGCCACCAGCGCACCGAAGCCAATGGCGAACAGACGCAAGCGCCGCCCTTGAAAAACCGCCTGCTGGAAGCGCGGCAGCTCCGCTACCTGCGCCCCCTCTACATCGAGATCGACTTGCATACCACCCCAGTGCTCAGCGTTGCTCACATGGCAATTCGTTACGATATAACGAAAACGGTGAAATTTTCGTACTTTATTGCGCTATCTAAAGATGCCCAACCTGTCGCTTCGCTGAAGCCTTGACCGAAACGCGTGAAAACGCACATATTACGTTCGTAATTTTATCCAGGAACTACTTTTACCCCTCCCGATCCCCTTTCCAGGAGTAGATCCATGAGCACTTATGACGTCGTGATTCTGGGCGGTGGCCCCGGCGGTTACAACGCGGCGATACGCGCCGGCCAACTGGGCTTGAAAGCAGCTTGCGTAGAAGGACGCGCGACCCTGGGCGGTACCTGCCTGAACGTCGGCTGCATGCCTTCCAAGGCGTTGCTGCACGCCTCCGAACTCTACGACGCGGCCATGGGCGCGGAATTCGCCAACCTGGGCATCGAGGTCAAGCCGACGCTCAACCTTCTCCAGATGATGAAACAGAAAGACGAAAGCGTGACCGGGTTGACCAAGGGCATCGAGTTTCTCTTTCGCAAAAACAAGGTCGACTGGATCAAGGGCTGGGGTCACATCGACGGACCGGGCAAAGTGACGGTGACGGACAGCACGGGCGGCAAGACCGAACTGAGCGCCAAGGACATCATCATCGCCACCGGCTCCGAGCCCACTCCCCTGCCCGGCGTGGAAATCGATAACAAGCGCATCCTCGACTCCACCGGTGCCCTGTCGCTGACAGAAGTGCCAAAGCATCTAGTGGTGATCGGCGCGGGCGTGATCGGGCTGGAGTTGGGCTCGGTGTGGCGGCGCTTGGGCGCGCAGGTGACGGTGGTCGAATTCCTCGACCGGATCTGTCCTGGCGTCGACGGCGAAGCAGGCAAAACCCTGCAACGTTCCTTGAGCAAGCAAGGCATCAGCTTCAAGTTGAGTTCGAAAGTGACCAGCGCCACCACCTCGACTACCGGCGTGCAGCTCAGCGTCGAACCCGCCGCAGGTGGCACCGCCGAAATGCTGGAGGCCGATTATGTGCTGGTAGCCATCGGACGCCGACCTTATACACAGGGCCTGGGGTTGAAGAACGTTGGCCTCGCCACGGATAAACGCGGCATGCTCGCCAACAAGGGCCATCGCACCGAAGCCGCCGGCGTCTGGGTGATTGGCGACGTGACGTCCGGGCCGATGCTCGCGCACAAGGCCGAGGATGAAGCCATGGCCTGCATCGAGCAGATCGTCGGCAAGGCCGGCGAGGTCAACTACGAGTTGATTCCCAACGTGATCTACACCAAACCGGAACTGGCCAGCGTCGGCAAAACCGAGGAGCAATTGAAGGCCGAGGGCCGCGCCTATAAGGTCGGCAAGTTCCCCTTCACCGCCAACAGCCGGGCGAAAATCAACCACGAAACCGAAGGCTTCGCCAAAGTGCTGGCCGATGAACGCACTGACGAAATCCTCGGCGTGCATCTGGTCGGCCCCAGCGTCAGTGAAATGATTGGCGAGTATTGCGTGGCCATGGAGTTCAGCGCTTCCGCCGAAGACATCGCCCTGACCTGTCACCCACACCCGACCCGCTCCGAGGCGTTGCGCCAGGCGGCGATGAATGTGGAGGGGATGGCGACGCAGATGTAACAACATCAAAAGATCGCAGCCTGCGGCAGCTCCTACAAAGTTTGG
>NZ_JBSVXD010000056.1:0-31231 GCF_054070755.1 Pseudomonas sp. SDO5591_S426
CTTGCCAGCGATGTTTTCAAGAGGCCCACCCCGGTTTGCGTTTTTGCACGAAGGCCATGGTGCCCTCGACTCCCTCAGCCCCGGTCACCGCTTCACTGAACCACTCGGCGGCTTGATTCAGCAATTCATCGGACGGCTGTGCAGCACTGGCCAGCAACAATTTCTTGGTCGCCGCGTTCGCCCCCGGCGCGCAACACAGCACATGGGCCAGCACTTCATCGAGACGCTCGGCCAATGCCTGCGGGTCATGTTCGACAAAATGCACCAGCCCCATGCGCCGCGCCTGGGTGCCATCGAAACGTGCCGCCGTGAGCGCCAGGCGTCGGGCCTGGGTCAGGCCGATGCGCTGCACTACGAACGGCGCGATCTGCGCCGGCAACAGGCCGAGGCTGGTTTCCGGCAGGCCGAATTGCGCTGAATGATCGGCCATGGCGACATCGCTGACACAGGCCAGGCCAAAGCCACCGCCAAGCACTGCGCCTTGCAGCACGGTGATCACCACTTGCGGTGCGTGCTGCACTTCTTGCAGCAGGGCACCGAAAACCCGGTTCAAATCACCGTGCGCACTCGAACCCTGAGCGCGGGCATTGGCCATGTCCTTAATGTCGCCACCGGCACAGAAATGTCCGCCGGCACCACCGATGACGATCGCACGAATGGCACGGTCATCGTGCACCGCCGCCAGCACCGCGCGCAGTTCGGTGACCATTTGCAAACTCATGGCGTTGCGGCTTTCCGGCCGATTGAGGGTGATGTGCAACACGCCGTTGTGCGGCTCCAACAACACGGTCTGGCAAACCGGCAGGGTGCTCATTTCTTTTTCCCCGGCAGGATGCCCATGAGTTTGCAGATGATCCCCAGCATGATTTCATCGGCGCCGCCGCCAATCGACACCAGCCGCACATCGCGGTAGGCGCGGGCCACCGGGTTGTCCCACATGAAGCCCATGCCGCCCCAGTATTGCAGGCAACTGTCGCTGACTTCGCGGCCCAACCGACCGGCCTTGAGTTTGGCCATGGACGCCAGGCGCGTGACGTCCTGGCCTTTGACGTATTGCTCGGTGGCTTGATAGACCAGCGCCCGCAGGCATTCGATCTCGGTTTGCAGTTCGGCCAGGCGGAAGTGAATGACCTGGTTGTCGATCAACGCACTGCCAAACGTCTTGCGCTCTTTGCAGTACTCGATGGTGCTGTCGACGCAGTATTCCAGGCCCTTGATCATGTTCGCCGCGCCGAACAGGCGTTCCTCCTGGAACTGCAGCATCTGCATCATGAACCCCGCACCTTCATGGCCGATGCGGTTGCGCTGCGGCACACGCACGTTGTCGAAAAACACCTGGGCGGTTTCCGAACTGCGCATGCCGAGCTTGTCCAGGTGCGAGCTGAGGCTGATCCCCGGCGTGTTCATCGGCACCATGATCAGCGACTTGTTGATGTGCGGCTTGTCGTCCGAGGTGTTGGCCAGCAGGCAGATGAAATCGGCGCTCGGCGAGTTGGTGATCCACATCTTGCTGCCGTTGATCACGTAGTCGTCGCCGTCCTTGCGCGCCGTGGTTTTCAACCCGGCCACATCGGACCCTGCACCCACTTCGGAGACGCCGATGCAACCGACCTGCTCGCCGCTAATGGCCGGGCGCAGGAACTCGTCGCGCAATTCATCGGAACCGAAACGGGCGAGGGCCGGGGTGCACATGTCGGTCTGCACGCCGATGGACATCGGAATACCGCCGCAATGAATGGTGCCGAATTCTTCGGCGGCAACAATCGAATAGCTGTAGTCCAACCCCATGCCACCGAATTTTTCCGGTTTGGAAATGCCCAGCAGGCCGAGGTCGCCGGCCTTGCGGAAGATCTCGTGGATCGGAAAGCGCCCGGCCTTTTCCCATTCCTCGACGTGAGGGTTGATCTCGTGTTCGACGAATTGGCGGACGGTGCGGCGCAGTGCTTCGTGTTCCTGGGTGAAGATCATTTTTATTGTTCTCCTCTGATCGCCCTTAGAAGCGGGCTACACCAAAACTGTTGGCTTGCAGCGGCCGCACTTCGGCCTCGTGACAGATATCCAGCAAATAACCGAGCAAGGTCCGGGTATCGCGCGGGTCGATCAAGCCGTCGTCCCACAGGTTGGCGCTGCCGTAGAGCGCCGTGGACTGGCTGTCGAGTTTCTGCGCGGTGACCTGTTCCAGCATGTCGAGCATTTTCGGGTCAGGCACCAGGCCGTCCTTGGCCTGTTTGGCCTCGGTGACGATGCGCAGCACTTTGCCCGCCTGCGCACCGCCCATCACGGCGGTGCGGCTGTTGGGCCAGGCGAAGATGAAACGCGGATCGAGGCCGCGGCCGCACATCGCGTAATTGCCGGCGCCATAGGAACCGCCGACGACGATGGTCAGTTTCGGCACACGGGCATTGGCCACCGCCTGGATCATCTTGGCGCCGTGCTTGATCACGCCCTGTTGCTCTGATTCGGTGCCGACCATGAAGCCGGTGGTGTTGTGGAAAAACAGCAACGGAGTCTGGCTCTGGTCGCAGAGCTGAATGAACTGTGCAGCCTTGCTCGCGCCTTTGGGCGTGATCGGGCCGTTGTTGCCGATGAAGCCGCAGGCGCGACCCTGGATTTTCAATTGACCGCAAACGGTCTGCTGGTCGAACTCGGCCTTGAACTCAAGGAAGTTCGAGCCGTCGGCGATACGGGCGATGATTTCGCGCACGTCGTAAGGCTTTTTCGGGTCATCCGGGATCAGTCCCAACAGTTCGTCGACGGGGTAGAGCGGTTCCTCCCAGTGGCGTTCGGGCAGCCATTGCAGTTGCTCGTTCCAGGGCAACATGCCGACGATTTCGCGCACCTGACGCACGCCATCGACATCGTTTTCCGCCAGGTATTCGGCGGTGCCGGCGATTTGCGCATGCATTTCGGCGCCGCCCAGTTCTTCATCGGTGGCGACTTCACCGGTCGCGGCTTTCAGCAGCGGCGGCCCGGCGAGAAACAGTTTGGCCTTGCCACGCACCACCACCACGTAGTCCGACAACCCCGGCTGATAGGCGCCGCCCGCCGTGGCCGAACCGTGCACCACGGTAATCTGCGGCAACCCCATGGCCGACATCCGCGCCTGGTTGGCAAAGCTGCGCGCGCCTTCGACGAAAATTTCTGCCGCGTAGTTGAGGTTGGCGCCGCCGCTTTCGGCGAGGGTGATCACCGGGAGTTTGTTTTCCATGGCGATCTGTTGCAGGCGCAGGGACTTTTTCAAACCGCTGGGGGAAATGGTCCCGCCCTTGATCGCGCTGTTGTTCGCCACCACTAGCACCCGCACACCGGAGACGTAACCGATGCCGGCGATCAAGCCACCGCCAGCCGAGCTGCCGTCCTTGTCGTCGTGCAGTTTGTAGCCCGCGAGGCTGGCCAGTTCGAGAAACGGGGCGCCGGGGTCCAGCAGCAGATTGAGGCGCTCACGGGGCAGCAATTGTCCACGCTTGTCGAATTTTGGTTTGGCTTCTGCGGCCTTGTTCAGCAGGTTTTGTTCGAGCGTGCGGACCTGCTCGATGGCGCTGAGCATCGCCTCGCGGTTCCGGGCGAACTGCTCGCTGTGGGGATCGAGTTGCGACTGAATCACCGGCATGGGTTATTCCTTATCCTTGAGGACATCAGGAATGTAGGCGCGGTGAAAGCCGTTATACGACTCACTGTTGGTAGCCTTGTGAATCGGCCAGGCACGACCGCCGAGGCTGGCGGCACCGTCGATGCGCAGGGTGCTGCCGCTGATGAAAGCCGCCGCCGGGCTGAGCAGGAAAACGATCGCCGCACTGACTTCCGATTCGGTGCCAATGCGTTTGAGCGGCACGTGTTCGCGCAAGGTCGGAATCACGGCCTTGAACGCACCTTCATAGGTGTCCATGCCACTGGACGCGATCCAGCCCGGCGCCACGGCGTTGACCCGCACCCCGGCGTGACCCCACTCGAATGCGGCGGTTTTGGTCAGGTTGTCCATGCCCGAGCGCGCCGCGCCTGAGTGGCCCATGCCGGGCATGCCGCCCCACATGTCGGCGAGCATATTGACGATGGCGCCGCCGTGTTTGCTCATCGACTGATTGAACACTTCCCGGGCCATGAGGAACCCGCCGACCAGGTTGGTGCGCATCACGGTTTCGAAACCTTTCTGATTGATCGAGGCCAGCGGCGACGGGTACTGCCCGCCGGCATTGTTGACCAGACCGTGAATCGGCCCGTGCTTGCTGATCAGTTGGCTGACCAGATGCGTCACCGCTTCTTCTTCGCGAATGTCGCAGGTGCTCCAGTCAGCCTTGCCACCGTCTTCGACAATCTCGGCGGTGACACTTTTCAGCTTGTCGGCCTTGCGCCCGACCAGAATCACATGGGCACCGAGGGCTGCCAGTTCGTGAGCGGTGCAGCGGCCGATGCCACTGCCGCCACCAGTGACGATGATGGTCTGGCCGGCAAACAGATCAGTTCTGAAAATCGAATCGTAGGCCATGGTGACTGTCCTCTATTTGACCTGGTCGGCGATGCGCTGCGGCACCGGAATCTGGATCTCCAGCAGTTGCTGGGCGAAGGCCTTGCCTTGCGGGTCGATGCGCAGGCTGGCGATGCCACCGCCACCCAGGGCGTTTTCCAGCAGGAAATTCAGGCTATGAGTGGCGGGTAAATACCAGCGCTCGACGCGACCGTGCACCGGGTCGAGGACATGGTTCATCCAGTCGACGATCACCTCCGGCGTCAACGCCTCGGCGATCCACGGCAGGTACTCGGGATCGCGGGCCATGACGCCGATGTTGCTGTGGTTGCCTTTGTCGCCCGAGCGCGCGACTGCGAGTTTGACCAGCGGCACACTGGCATCGGCCGGGCCGTCGGGTTTGGGTGGGTCGAATGGCGCAGGCAAATCGGCGGTGTCCAGCACGTCAATGGCGGGCAATTCGCATGGCTGGAGTTGCCCCATGAAATCAATTTCCAGCGAACAGGCGTTTTTGTCGATCAGGAACGAGAACAGTCTGATCAATGGATAAACAGTAGGGCGACCACCGACAATCCCGGTCAGCCCCGGCGCCATGCCGGTGGCGGCCTGGGCGATTTCCCGGGAGAACACGATCAGCGCCTGTTTGTTCGGGTGACGCACCGCGAGTTTGATCACCACCTCGCGGCTGTCGGAGCGCTGACCGTGGGGACCGTAAGTGGCCTCGCTGCCGAGCAGTTCGATGCTCACGTCACTGTAGGGCGCCCAGCCGCGCTGAGTGAATATTTCCGAGGTCTTGTTGATGATCGCGGCGCTGACTCGCCGCGCCTTGTCCACCGCATCGATGCCGGCGATCAGGCAACTGGCGGTGCAACGGAAGCCGTTAGGGTAAGTGGCGCTGACCTTGTACTGGTCGGTTGGCGGCAGGCCTTTCGCGCCGTGCACCTGCACTGCGTTCTTGCCCTGCTGATGCAGTTTGACCTGAGTGAAATCGCAGACCACATCCGGCAGCAGATACGCCCGCGGATCGCCGATTTCGTAGAGCATCTGCTCACCCACCGTCAGTGGCGTGACCAGTCCACCGGAGCCTTCGGGTTTGCTGACGACGAACTGGCTGTCGGCGCTGACTTCGACGATGGGGAAACCGATGTGTTCGTAATCGGGCACATCGCGCCAATCGGTGAAGTTGCCACCGGTGCACTGCGCGCCGCATTCGATGATGTGCCCGGCCAGCGCAGCCTGGGCCAGTTTGTCGTAGTCGTGCCACGACCAGTTGAACTCATGCACCAGCGCGGCGCTGACCACCGCGCTGTCGACCACGCGCCCGGTGATCACGATGTCCGCCCCCAGACGCAGGGCTTCGACGATGCCCGGTGCGCCGAGGTAGGCGTTGGTTGAGACGCACATCGGTGGCAGCGGCGCACCGCTGAACATTTCATGGATGCCACGCGTGCTCAGCTGCTTGAATTGCGGTTGCAGGTCGTCACCCAGCAGCACGGCGATCTTCAATGAAACGCCGGCCTTGTCGCAGGCCGCTTGCAGGGCGGCGGCGCAGGCCTGTGGATTGACCCCGCCGGCATTGCTGATGACGCGGATTTTCTGCTCAGCGAGCTGAGTGAGCAGCGGACTGAGGACTTCAATGAAATCGCTGGCGTAGCCGGCCTGGGGATCTTTCATCCGGGCACCGGCCATTATCGACAGGGTGATTTCGGCCAGATAATCGAAAACCAGATAGTCCAGACGCCCACCTTCCACCAACTGCGCGGCGGCCGTCGAGGTATCGCCCCAGAAGGCGCTGGCACAGCCAATGCGAATGGTTCTCGGCGTAGTCGATTCCATAACCACCTCCAACAGAGTGACTCGAGACTACCAAGCAAGCGCTTGGTTTGTAAACGACAGAAATATCTTCTGCCCGAGCGCTTGCTTGGTTGCATCCGTCAGCTTAAATTGCCCGCGCAACCCCGCTGTTTTAGCGGTGATCACGACTGTAGGAGAGAACGGGTGGATGAGCAAAAAGCCCTGAGGGTTATGCGCGAATTGGTCGACAGCGGCCAGTTGACCGATCCGGACAGTGCACGTGGCAAGTTACTGCAAGTGGCGGCTCACCTGTTTCGCAATAAAGGCTATGAGCGCACCACCGTGCGCGACCTGGCCGGCGCCGTGGGCATTCAGTCGGGGAGCATTTTTCATCACTTCAAAAGCAAGGACGAGATCCTGCGCGCCGTGATGGAAGAGACCATCCGCTACAACACCGCGTTGATGCGTGCAGCCATCGCCGAAGCCGGCAGCGTGCGCGAGCGGGTGCTGGCGCTGATCCGTTGCGAGTTGCAGTCGATCATGGGCGGCAGCGGCGAGGCCATGGCGGTGCTGGTCTACGAATGGCGTTCGCTGTCCGAGGATGGCCAGGAAAAAGTCCTGGCGCTGCGGGACATCTATGAAGACATCTGGCTCCAGGTGCTGGGTGAGGCCAAGAGTGCCGGTTTCATTCGCGGCGATGTGTTCATCACCCGACGGTTTTTGACCGGGGCGCTGTCCTGGACTACCACCTGGTTTCGCGCCGGTGGCAGCATGAGTCTCGATCAGTTGGCCGATGAGGCGTTGATCCTTGTGCTTGAGGAAAAATAATTAGTTTGTGTTGGTCGGCTGGAAACTGGCTAACTGGGCGAAACCGCCTAGCTTGAATGCATTGATGCAGTATTTTGGGGAGTGGCTTGTCTTGATGTCTTCGCCAATTCGGACGGCTTCGCGGCTTTTGCTGACAGCGCTCGTGGCGTTATGGGTGCTGCCGTCCCAGGCTGCACAACTGGTGCGGATCGGTGCCGCACATTTTCCACCTTATACCGTACGCCCTGAAAAAGGCGCTGATACGGGCTTGCTGCCGCAACTGGCGGAAGCGCTCAACGCCCTGCAAAGCGACTACCGATTCGTATTGGTCCCTACCTCGATTCCTCGACGCTTCGGTGACTTCAAGCAAGGCCGGATCGACATGGCGATCTTCGAAAACCCCGCCTGGGGCTGGAAAGACATTCCCCACACCGATGTCGACATGGGGCTCGAAGATGCCGAGATTTTTGTTGCGCAACGCCAACCCGAGGGCCGGCCGGTTCGCCAGCAGGATTATTTTTCCGATCTGACGGGCAAGCGCCTGGCGCTGTTCAGTGGTTACCACTACGAATTCGCTAACTTCAACGCCGAGCCCCAGTACCTGGCCAAAAACTACAGCGCCACGCTGACCTATTCCCATGACAGCAACCTGCTGATGGTGTTGCGCGGTCGTGCCGACATCGCGCTGGTTACTCGCTCCTACCTCAACGACTATTTTTTGCGCAACCTGAATGTCGGCAAAGAGTTCCTGGTGTCCGAACGCATCGATCAGGTTTATCACCATTACGCCATCCTGCGTCCGACCGCGCCGATCACGGGCGAGGCATTCGGCAAATTGCTGCAAGGGCTGCGGGACAACGGCCAGATGCTGAAGATTTTCGACCCGTACAAGATTGCGATCGTGCCGGTTCCGGGCACGCCTTGATCGACGCCGCCTAAATTTCCGGCGTCGGCTCACGTCACATCGTTGAACTGTCGACGATTAACGTGAGCCCGACCCATGTCCAATCTGAATGACCTGACTGCCCTGGCCTTGCCCTCAGGCAGTCGTCTTGTAGCCGATGAAACCGAAAACCGGCTGAGCCTCAGCCTTGACGCTCAACCGCTGGTCGAGTTGCGGCTGACCCGCGACCCCGAGCCACAACTGCAACTGCAGGAGCGCTTCGGTCGCCCGAACAGTCAGGCCTTGTGGGCTGCCTGCTATTGGTTGTTCGCCCGTCATCCGGACTGCCAGCGCCTGGCCTGGCAACTCGATGAAGCCCCGACCGAGGCTCTGCTCAGCGGTTTGCTGATTCCCACGGAAACTGCCGGTCACTATCGCTGTGAGCGCACCTTGTTCTGGCAGTTGCCGCAGCCCTGGCTGGGGCAGTCGCTGACGCGCGGTTACCCGCAGCAAATGGTCATCAGTGGCGGCAAGCGTCATCCGCTACGCCCGTTGAAGCCGCGGGGCGAAGTCTATCGGCGTTTTGATGCACGGCTCGGGATGTGGATTTCCCTGCGCACCGTGGACATCGACCTCGACCTGGCCCGTTTCAATCGTTGGCAGAACAGTGCGCGGGTCGCGAGTTTCTGGCAGGAGGAGGGCAGTCTCGAAAAACACCGAGAGTACCTGAGCAAACTCGAAGCCGATCCACACACCCTGACGCTGATCGGCTGTTTCGACGATCAGCCGTTCGCCTATTTCGAAGCCTATTGGGCCAAGGAAGATCGCATCGCACCGTTCTACGATGCCGGTGACTACGACCGTGGCATTCACATGCTGGTCGGCGAAGAAAACCACCGTGGCCCGCACAAGGTGGCGAGCTGGTTATCGGCGCTGGTGCACTTCCTGTTCCTCGATGATCCGCGTACCCAGCGAGTGGTCGCCGAGCCTCGTGCCGACAACGCCAAGATGATCGGTTACATGCAGGGGCAGCGGTTTTATTGCGAGAAAGAGTTCGACTTCCCGCACAAGCGTGCCGCGTTGATGGCGCTGGGGCGTGAGCGGTTTTTTGATCGGTGTGGGTTGGTTTGATGGGGCATTGAGCCCGAAAAGATCGCAGCCTTCGGCAGCTCCTGCATGGGATTGCGTACCCCTGTAGGAGTTGCCGAAGGCTGCGATCTTTTTAAACTGGCGACATGGATTCAGCGGCGGGCCACGGTATCCGCCCGAGTGCCCGACACCTTGCGGCAATGCACCAGCGCATCGCGAATCATGAAGTTCACCAAGGTCGGCGAGACGCCCAGTTCCTTGGCGATGTCCTTCTGCGGCACGCCGTGCAGGCGGTACATCTCGAAGGCGTAGCGGGTGCGGCTTGGCAATTCGGTGAGCGCGTCGGCGATGTTTTCCAGGGTCGAAAAGTTGATGTGCGACGTTTCCGGTGAAGCCCCCTGAATCACCACGTTCAGACCTTCCTCTTCAGGCCCGGAATACTTCTGCTCCAGTGCCTGCTTGCGGTAGTGATCGATCGCCAGGTTGCGCACGATCTGGAACAGATAGCTGAGCTGAGCCTTGAACGAAGACGTGATCTGCGGCGCCGATTGCAGCCGGAAAAAAGCGTCCTGCACCACGTCTTCAGCACGTGATCGGCAGCCGGTGATGCGGGCTGCAATCTTGACCAGAATCAGTCGATTGTCGACGAATGCCTGAAGTAGCGGCGAATCGCACCTGCTTGTGGAGACTTGTTCCGTCATGGAAATCACCCTGCTGCCAAAAGGTTAGTGGGACGACAAGAAGACCGGGGCCGTCCTACACATCGAGCGACAAATTATGTTGAATGATAATGATTGTCAATTGAGAAAGAGAACTAATGCTCCGCGAAGGTGCAGAGTGCGAACTGCGACACACTGACTCTCCCGCTTGCGGCACCCCAGCCCGCCTGGCGTTCAAGCCTGTCGACTAATTATTTGCAGATGCCATCCGTTCTCAAGGATGAATTGCACAGTGCAAAACCGATTCCATTTGCAAGCCGAATTCAGGCAGGAAACCTCATGACCGACGCGTTCGAACTCCCCAGCACACTGGTCCAAGCCCTTCAGCGCCGCGCGGCCCTGACGCCGGATCGGGTGGCCTTGCGTTTTCTCGCCGAAACCCAGGACCAGGCTGTGGTACTCAGTTATCGCGAACTGGATCAGCGCGCACGAACGATTGCTGGCGCATTGCAGGCCGAGGCTGATTTTGGCGACCGCGCGGTGCTGCTGTTTCCCAGTGGCCCGGATTACGTCGCGGCATTCTTTGGTTGCCTGTATGCCGGTGTGATTGCGGTGCCGGCCTATCCGCCGGAATCGGCCAAGCGTCATCACCAGGAGCGTTTGCTGTCGATCATCAGTGACGCCGAACCGCGTCTGTTGCTGACCAGCGCCGATCTGCGCGATGCCTTGCTGCAAATCGAAGGGGCGCCGCCGCTGCTGTGTGTCGACACCCTCGACAGCGCGATGGCCGAGCGTTGGGTCGCGGCGGATCTGCAAGACGATCACATCGCCTTCCTGCAATACACCTCCGGTTCCACGGCATTGCCCAAAGGCGTGCAAGTCAGCCACGGCAACCTGGTAGCCAACGAACTGCTGATTCGTCACGGTTTCGGCATAGACCTGAACCCCGACGACGTGATCGTCAGCTGGCTGCCGCTGTACCACGACATGGGCCTGATCGGCGGCTTGCTGCAACCGATTTTCAGCGGCGTGCCGTGCGTGTTGATGTCGCCGGCGTACTTTCTCGGCCGGCCGTTGCGCTGGCTCGAAGCGATCAGTGAATACGGCGGCACCATCAGCGGCGGCCCGGACTTTGCCTATCGCCTGTGCAGTGAGCGGGTCAGTGAATCAGCCCTGGCGCGCCTCGATCTGAGCGGCTGGCGCGTGGCGTACTCCGGCTCCGAGCCGATTCGTCTCGACACCCTGGAGCGTTTCGCCGAGAAGTTCGCCAGCTGCGGTTTCACTGAAGACAGCTTCATGGCCTCTTATGGTTTGGCCGAAGCCACACTGTTCGTCGCCGGTACACCGCGTGGTCAAGGCATCGGCAACCTGCGTGTAGACGATCAGGCCCTGACGCAAAACCGCGCCGAACCTGGCGAGGGCAGCGCGATCATGAGTTGCGGCATCAGTCAGCCGGATCACGCCGTGCTGATTGTCGACCCGGCGACGCTCGCTGAAGTGGCCGACAACGCCGTCGGCGAAGTCTGGGCCGCAGGGCCGAGCATCGCCCACGGCTACTGGCGCAACCCCGAAGCGTCCGCCAAGACGTTCGTCCAGCACGCCGGTCGTACCTGGTTGCGCACCGGCGACCTGGGCTTCATGCGCAACGGTGAACTGTTCATCACCGGTCGCCTGAAAGACATGCTGATCGTGCGCGGTCACAACCTTTATCCACAGGACATCGAACAGACCGTCGAGCGCGAAGTGGAAGTGGTTCGCAAAGGGCGTGTCGCAGCGTTCGCCGTCACCGTCGACGGTCAGGAAGGCATCGGCATCGCGGCGGAAATCAGCCGCAGCGTGCAGAAAATCCTGCCGCCCGAAGCGTTGATCAAAGCCATTCGCCAAGCCGTGGCCGAGGCGTATCAAGAAGCGCCGAGCGTGGTGGTGCTGCTCAATCCGGGCGCACTGCCGAAGACTTCCAGTGGCAAACTGCAACGCTCGGCGTGCCGCAATCGTCTGGCGGACGGCAGCCTCGACAGCTACGCGGTGTTCCCGTCGGCCACGACCGAAAGCGTGGGCATTACCGAATCGGCTTCGGAGCTGCAAAGCCTGATAGGCCAGATCTGGTGTGAACAGTTGCAGGTCAAGCAGGTAGGCGCCGACGATCACTTCTTCCTGCTCGGCGGCAACTCCATCGCGGCAACGCAGGTGGTGGCACGTCTGCGCGAAGAACTGGGCCTGGAGCTGAACCTGCGCCTGTTGTTCGAAGCACCGACCCTCGGCGCATTCGCCGATGTCGTGGCCCGTCAGCAGCAAGACGGTGGCCTGGCCCAGGGTGCAATCACATCGCTGTCGCGTCATCAACCGATGCCGCAATCCCTGGCACAAAACCGTCTGTGGATAACCTGGCAACTTGACCCGCAAAGCAGCGCCTACAACATTCCCGGCGCCCTGCGCCTGCGTGGCGAACTGGATGAAGACGCCTTGCGCGCCAGTTTCCAGCACCTGATCGAACGCCATGAATCTTTGCGCACACGCTTCTTCGAGCGTCATGGCGTGGCGTTGCAACAGGTCGATGCGGCCAGTGAGTTCAACCTGCAACTGATCGACATCAGCGATCTGCCGGTCGCCGATCGTGAGGCTCGCGCGCAACAAATCCGTGAGGACGAGGCGCGGACCCAGTTCGATCTGGAGAAAGGTCCGCTGCTGTGGGTGACACTGGTACGCCTCGACGATGAAGACCATCAACTGCTGGTGACAATGCACCACATCATCGCCGACGGCTGGTCGCTGAATGTGCTGATTGACGAATTTTCGCGGCTGTACGCGGCGGCTTCCCAAGGGCAGCAAGCGGCGCTCGCGCCATTGCCGACTCAATACGCCGACTACGGCAGTTGGCAGCGTCAATGGCTGGCGCAAGGAGAGGGCGAGCGTCAACTGGCCTACTGGAAAGACCGGTTGGGCGATGAGCATCCGACCCTGAGCCTGGCCACCGACCATCCGCGCTCCGCACAACAACTGCACAGCGCCGCCCGTCACACCGTGCGCTTGGGGTCGACCCTGAGCGAGGCGATTCGCCAGACCGCCCAGGCCCACGAATCGACCGCCTTCATGCTGCTGCTCGCCGCGTTCCAGACTTTGTTGCACCGCTACAGCGGCCAGCGCGACATCCGCATCGGTGTGCCGAATGCCAACCGTCCGCGCCTGGAAACCCAAGGGCTGATCGGCTTCTTCATCAACACCCAGGTGCTGCGCGCGGAGCTGGATTCGCGGCTGCCATTCGTTGAACTGTTGGGGCAAACCCGTCAGGCGGCGTTGGGTGCGCAAGCGCATCAGGACCTGCCATTCGAACAACTGCTCGAAGCCTTCCCGCAGGCCCGTGAACAGGGCTTGTTCCAGGTCATGTTCAACCACCAGCAACGTGACCTCAGTGCGTTGAAACGCCTGCCGGGGTTGCTGGCCGAAGAGCTGCCGTGGCACAGCCGCGAAGCCAAGTTCGATTTGCAATTGCACAGTGAAGAGGATCGCAACGGTCGCCTGAGCCTGTCCTTCGACTACGCCAGTGAGTTGTTTGATACGGCGACCATCGAACGCTTGTCCGAGCATTTCAGTAACCTGTTGCGCGCCATTTGTGCACAACCGCAATCCGCCATCGGCGACCTGCAACTGCTGACCGGCGCTGAGCACGATCAGCAAGCCGACTGGTCCGTCGCACCTTGTACGCCAGCCAACCAATGGCTGCCCGAACTGCTCAACGAACAGGCACGCCGGACCCCGGAGCGCACCGCGCTGCTGTGGGACGGCGGCCAAATGGATTTCGCTGAACTGCACACCCAGGCCAATCGCCTGGCCCACTACCTGCGAGACAAAGGCGTCGGTCCGGATGTCTGCGTGGCCATCGCCTGCGAGCGCTCGCCGCAACTGCTGATCGGTCTGCTGGCGATCATCAAGGCCGGCGGCGCCTACGTGCCACTCGATCCGGATTACCCGGCCGAACGCCTGGCCTACATGCTCAACGACAGCGGCGTCGATTTGCTGCTGACGCAAACCCAGTTGCTGGAACGCTTGCCGGCGACTGACGGCGTCTGCGTGATCGCCATGGACGCCTTGCACCTGGAAAACTGGCCGAGCCATGCGCCGGGCCTGCACCTGCACGGCGACAACCTCGCCTATGTGATTTACACCTCTGGCTCTACCGGGCAACCGAAGGGTGTCGGCAACACCCACGCGGCACTCGCCGAGCGCCTGCAATGGATGCAGAACACCTATCGCCTGAACGGCACTGATGTGCTGATGCAAAAGGCGCCGATCAGTTTCGACGTGTCGGTGTGGGAATGCTTCTGGCCGCTGATCACCGGCGCGCGACTGCTGATTGCCGGCCCCGGCGAACACCGTGATCCGCACCGCATTGCGCAACTGGTCCAGCAATTCGGCGTGACCACGTTGCACTTCGTGCCGCCACTGCTTGCGTTGTTCATCGACGAACCGCTGACGGCTGAATGCACCAGCCTGCGCCGCGTGTTCTCCGGTGGCGAAGCCTTGCCCACCGAACTGCGCAACCGCGTGCTGGAGCAACTGCCGGCGGTGCAACTGCACAACCGCTACGGCCCGACCGAAACCGCAATCAACGTCACCCATTGGCACTGCAGCCGCGCCGATGGCGAGCGCTCGCCGATTGGCCGGCCCTTGGGCAATGTGATTTGCCGTGTACTCGACAGCGATCTCAACCCCGTTCCGGCCGGTGTGCCGGGTGAGTTGTGCATCAGCGGCATCGGCCTGGCGCGCGGTTACCTGGGGCGTCCGGGCCTGACCGCCGAACGCTTTGTCGTCGATCCATTGGGCGAGCAGGGCGCGCGTCTGTACCGTACTGGTGACCGTGCACGCTGGAGCGCCGATGGCGTGATCGAATACCTCGGTCGCCTCGATCAGCAGGTCAAGCTGCGTGGCTTCCGCGTCGAGCCGGAAGAAATCGAAGCGCGTCTGCTGGCTCAGGACGGTGTTGCCCAAGCCGTGGTGCTGGTGCGCGAAACCTCGGCCGGTGGACAACTGATCGCTTACTACACCACGACCGATTCCGCCGAATCCATCGACGCGCAAACCGCACGACTGAAAAACGCATTGGCGGCGGAATTGCCGGAGTACATGGTCCCGGCACAACTGATGCGCCTGGACGAAATGCCCCTCAGCCCGAGCGGCAAACTCGACCGCCGCGCGTTGCCGGAACCGCAGTGGCAGGTTCGCGAACACGTCGAGCCTGTGACCGAACTGGAGCAACAGATCGCCGGCATCTGGCGCGAAGTGCTGGGCCTGGCGCAGGTCGGCCTGCGCGACGACTTCTTCGCCCTCGGCGGCCACTCGCTGCTGGCCACGCAAATCATTTCCCGCACTCGTCAGGCCTGCGACGTCGAGTTGCCGCTGCGAGCGCTGTTCGAGAACAGTGAGCTGGGTGCGTTCGCCGAACAAGTTCGCTTGATCCAGGCCAGCGGCAGCACCAACAAACAGCCGCCGATCGACAAAGTCGACCGCAGCCAAGCGGTGCCGTTGTCCTATTCGCAGCAGCGTATGTGGTTCCTCTGGCAGATGGAGCCGGACAGCCCGGCCTACAACGTTGGTGGCATGGCGCGGCTGCGCGGGGTGCTGGATGTCGGGCGGTTCGAAGCGGCGCTGCAAGCGTTGATCTTGCGCCACGAAACCCTGCGCACCACGTTCCCGAGCGTCGACGGCGTGGCGCGTCAGCAGGTGCATGCCGAGACGGGCGTGCGCATGGACTGTAAAGATTTCACCGCGCTGGATGCCGATGGTCGCGAATGGCGGGTCCAGCAACTGGCCGACGCCGAAGCGCACAAACCGTTCGATCTGGAAACCGGGCCGCTGCTGCGCGCCTGCCTGGTCAAGACTGCCGAGCAGGAACACTACTTCGTGCTGACCTTGCACCACATCGTCACCGAAGGCTGGGCGATGGACATCTTCGCCCGCGAGTTGAGTGCGCTGTACGAAGCCTTCGTCGATGACCGCGAATCTCCGCTGGCGCCGCTGCCGGTGCAGTACCTCGATTACAGCGTCTGGCAGCGTCAGTGGCTGGAGTCTGGCGAACGTCAACGCCAACTCGACTACTGGACCGTGCAACTGGGCCGCGAACATCCGCTGCTGGAGTTGCCCGCCGACCGTCCGCGTCCGCCGGTACAAAGCCATCAAGGCGAACTGTTCCGTTTCGACCTGAGCGATGACCTCGCGGCCCGGGTCCGCGCCTTCAACGCGCAAAACGGCCTGACCCTGTTCATGACCATGACCGCCGCCCTGGCCACGTTGTTATATCGCTACAGCGGCCAGACCGACCTGCGCATCGGCGCGCCGGTGGCCAACCGCATCCGTCCGGAAAGCGAAGGGCTGATCGGTGCGTTCCTCAATACTCAAGTGTTGCGCTGCCAGCTCGACGGGCAGATGTCCGTGGGCGAGTTGTTCGAGCAGGTTCGTCATACGGTGATCGAAGGCCAGTCCCATCAGGACCTGCCGTTCGATCATCTGGTGGAAGCCTTGCAGCCACCGCGCAGCGCCGCTTACAACCCGTTGTTCCAGGTGATGTGCAACGTGCAGCGCTGGGAATTCCAGCAGAGCCGAACCCTGGCTGGCATGACGGTCGAGTACCTGGCCAACGATGCCCGGGCGACCAAGTTCGACCTCAACCTGGAAGTCACCGACCTCGACCATCGCCTGGGTTGCTGCCTGACCTACAGCACTGATTTGTTCGACGAACCGCGCATTGCGCGGATGGCCGCACATTGGCGCAACCTGCTGGAAGCGCTGATTGCCGATCCGCAGCAGCGCCTCAGTGAACTGCCGTTGCTGGCAGCCGAGGAACAAAAAAACCTGCTCGACAGCCTTGGCGTTGAGCAGGGGGAACATCGCCTCGACCAGTGCATCCATCACCTGTTCAGCGAACAGGCACTGGCGCGTGCCGATGCGCCGGCGCTGACGTTTGCCGGGCAAACCCTGAGCTATGCCGAACTCGACAGCCGCGCCAATCGCCTCGCGTGGATGCTGCGCGAGAGGGGTGTCGGGCCGCAGGTGCGCGTGGGCCTGGCGCTTGAGCGTTCGCTGGAAATGGTCATCGGCCTGCTGGCGATCCTCAAGGCCGGTGGCGCCTACGTGCCGCTGGACCCGGAGTACCCGCTCGATCGCCTGCACTACATGATCGAAGACAGCGGCGTCGGCTTGCTGCTCAGTGACGCGGCGATGTTCAAGGCTCTCGGCGAATTGCCGTCGACGGTCGGCCGCTGGTGCGTGGAAGAAGACGCTGCCGCGCTGGCCAATTACCCGGCCACTGAGCTGCCCTTCATCAGCCTGCCGCAACATCAGGCGTACCTGATCTACACCTCGGGTTCCACCGGCAAGCCGAAAGGTGTGGTGGTGTCCCACGGCGA
Organism: Pseudomonas sp. SDO5591_S426; assembly: GCF_054070755.1. Classification (NCBI taxonomy): domain Bacteria; kingdom Pseudomonadati; phylum Pseudomonadota; class Gammaproteobacteria; order Pseudomonadales; family Pseudomonadaceae; genus Pseudomonas; species Pseudomonas sp. SDO5591_S426. The sequence goes on from NZ_JBSVXD010000056.1 coordinate 17,095, forward strand.
AATCGCCATGCACTGCCGTGCTGTGATCGAGCGCTTTGGCATGCGCCCGGACGATTGCGAACTGCATTTCTATTCGATCAACTTCGACGCCGCCACCGAGCGTCTGTTGGTGCCGTTGTTGAGCGGCGCGCAAGTGGTGTTGCGTGCGCAGGGCCAATGGGATGCCGAAGAAATCTGCGGGCTGATCCGCACCCATCACATCAACGTCCTCGGTTTCACTCCAAGCTACGGCAGCCAGTTGGCGCAATGGCTGGCGACCCGCAATGAAATTCTGCCGGTGCGCATGATCATCACCGGCGGCGAAGCGCTGACCGGCGAACACCTGTCGCGCATTCGTGCAGCGTTCAAACCGAGCGCGTTCTTCAACGCATACGGGCCGACCGAAACCGTGGTCATGCCGCTGGCCAGTCTCGCGCCTGAGGTGTTGGACGAAGGCCTGGGCAGCGTGCCGATCGGCAGCGTGATCGGCGACCGCGTGGCGTACATTCTCGACGCCGATCTGGCGTTGGTGCCGCAAGGCGCGACCGGTGAGTTGTACGTCGGTGGCGCGGGTCTGGCGCAGGGTTATCACCAGCGTCCAGGCATGACCGCCGAACGCTTTGTGGCGGATCCGTTCGCCGACAATGGCGGACGTATTTATCGCACTGGCGACCTGGTGCGGCAGCGCGCGGATGGTCTGGTGGAATACCTGGGGCGGATTGACCATCAAGTGAAGATTCGCGGTTTCCGCATCGAACTCGGTGAAATCGAAACCCGTCTGCTGGAACACCAGTCGGTGCGTGAAGCCGTGGTGTTGGCGCTCGATGCACCGAGCGGCAAACAACTGGTGGGCTATCTGGTCACCGAAGTCGCAGAGCTTGGTGAGGCGCAACAGGCTGAACTGCGCGAAGCACTCAAGGCGCATCTCAAGTCGCAGTTGCCGGATTACATGGTGCCCACGCACCTGATTCTGCTCGCCTGCATGCCGCTGACCGCCAACGGCAAACTCGACCGTCGCGCGCTGCCGGCGCCGGACCCTGAGCTGAATCGTCAGCAGTACGTGGCGCCGAGCAACGAGCTCGAAGTCACCCTGGCGCAGATCTGGTGCGAAGTGCTTAACGTCGAACAGGTCGGCCTCAACGACAACTTCTTCGAACTGGGCGGCGACTCGATCCTGTCGATCCAGGTGGTCAGCCGTGCGCGGCAGCAGGGCATTCACTTCAGCCCGCGCGACCTGTTCCAGCACCAGACCGTGCAGACCCTCGCCGCCGTGGCGACCCGCACCCAGCAGGTCACCGCCGAGCAAGGCTTGATCAGCGGTGAGTCGCGTTTGACGCCGATCCAGCACTGGTTCTTCGACACCGACATTCCACAGCGCCAACACTGGAACCAGGCGTTGTTGCTGCAACCGACTGCGCCTCTGGAACCCCATCGCCTGGAGCAAGCGCTGCTGGCGGTGATCGAACAGCACGACGCCTTGCGTTTGCGTTTCAGCAACGTCGCTGGCCAATGGCATGCCGAACATCAGACGATTTCCGATGCGCCGGTGTTGTGGCAAGTACGCGTTACGTCGATGGACAAATGCGCGGCGCTGTTCGCCGACGCCCAGCGCAGCCTCGACCTCGAAGAGGGGCCGCTGATGCGCGTGCTGCTGGTCGATGGTCCAGAGGCCCAGCAACGGCTATTCATCGCGATTCACCACTTGGTGGTCGATGGCGTTTCCTGGCGCGTGCTGCTGGACGATCTGCAAACCGTGTATCGCCAACTCGATACGCAGCAGTCGGTGAAACTGCCGGCGAAAACCAGTGCCTTCAAGGACTGGGCGGCCCGCTTGCAAGCGTATGCCGGCAGTGAATCGCTGCGTGAAGAACTCAGCTGGTGGCAGACACAATTGGCCGGGCCGAGTGCCGAGCTGCCGTGTGATCGCCCTGAGGGAGGTCGGCAGAATCGTCACGCACAAACCGTCAGCGTGCGCCTCGATAGCGAGCGCACCCGGCAATTGCTGCAACAGGCGCCGAGCGCCTACCGGACTCAGGTCAACGATCTGTTGCTGACCGCGTTGGCCCGCGTGCTGTGCCGCTGGAGCGGTCACGCCTCGGCGCTGATTCAACTGGAAGGCCATGGTCGCGAAGCGCTGTTCGACGAGATCGACCTGACCCGCACCGTCGGCTGGTTCACCAGCGCTTACCCGCTGCGCCTGACGCCGTCGAACATTGAAGAAGCGGCCGGGCAGGGCGCGTCGATCAAGGCGATCAAGGAGCAACTGCGCGCCGTGCCGCATAAAGGTTTGGGTTATGGCGTGCTGCGATATCTTGCCGATGACTTGAGTCGCCAGAGCATGGCCGCATTGCCGGTGGCACCGATTACCTTCAACTACCTCGGTCAGTTCGATCAGAGTTTTGGTGGCGATGCCTTGTTCCATCCGCTGGATGAAGCCATAGGCGCGGCCCATGATCTGAATGCGCCGTTGCCCAACGAGCTCAGCGTCGACAGTCAGGTCTACGGCGGTGAGCTGGTCCTGCGCTGGACCTTCAGCGCCCAACGCCATGATCCGCAGACCATCACGGACCTTGCGGACGCCTACCTCGGCGAGTTGCAAAGCCTGATCGAACATTGTCTGCGCGACGATGCCGGTGGCCTGACGCCGTCGGACTTCCCGCTGGCCAGACTCAACCAGACGCAACTGGATGCGCTGCCGATTCCGGCCGTCGTGATCGAAGACGTCTACCCGCTGACGCCGATGCAGGAAGGCATGCTGCTGCACACCCTGCTGGAACCGGGCACCGGCCTGTACTACATGCAGGATCGCTACCGCATCAACAGCGAACTCGACCCGCAGCGTTTCGCCCAGGCCTGGCAAGCGGTGATCGCCCGCCACGAAGCCTTGCGCGCATCGTTTTGCTGGAACGTCGGCGAAGACATGCTGCAAGTTATCCACAAGCCGGGCAGCACGCCGATCGAGTACCTCGACTGGAGCGACATCGCCGAAGCCGAGCAGGAACCGAAGCTGCAAACCTTGCTCAAGACCGAGCGCGAGGCCGGGTTCGATCTTCTCAACCAGGCACCGTTCCACTTGCGCCTGATCCGCGTGGGTGCGGCGCGCTACTGGTTCATGATGAGCAACCACCACATCCTCATCGATGCCTGGTGCCGTTCGCTGCTGATGAACGATTTCTTCGAAATATACAGCGCCCTCGGCGAAGGCCGTGACGCGCAACTGGCTGTGCCGCCGCGTTATCGCGACTACATCGGCTGGCTGCAACGCCAGAGCCTGGCCGAAGCGCGGCAGTGGTGGAAAACCAACCTGCAAGGCTTCGAGCGGACGACGCCGATCCCGAGCGACCGGCCGTTCCTGCGTGAGCACGCTGGCGACAGCGGCGGCATGATCGTCGGCGACCGCTACACCCGACTCGACGCCCGCGACGGCGCACAACTGCGTGAACTGGCGCAGGCCCATCAGCTGACCATCAACACCTTCGCCCAAGCGGCGTGGGCCTTGGTGCTGCGCCGCTTGAGCGGTGATCGTGACGTGTTGTTCGGTGTCACGGTAGCCGGGCGACCAGTGGAAATGCCGGAGATGCAACGCACCGTCGGCCTGTTCATCAACAGCATCGCGCTGCGGGTGAAAATGCCGCAGGACGATCAGCGTTGCAGCGTGCGTCAGTGGCTCAGCGGCTTGCTCGACAACAACATGCAACTGCGCGAGTACGAATACCTGCCGCTAGTGAACATCCAGGAGCAGAGCGAATTGCCGAAGGGCCAGCCGCTGTTCGACAGCCTGTTCGTGTTCGAAAACGCCCCGGTGGAAACCTCGGTGCTGGACCGTGCGCAGAGCCTCAACGCGACCTCCGATTCCGGTCGTACCCACACCAACTTCCCGCTGACGGCCGTGTGCTATCCAGGCGATGACCTGGGCTTGCACCTGTCGTACGACCAGCGTTACTTCGACGAAAACACCGTCGAGCGCATGCTCGGTGAGTTCAAGCGCTTGTTGCTGGCGTTGGTCGAAGGGTTCCACGGTGACATGGCTGACTTGCCGTTGCTCGGTGCCGAGGAACAGGACTTCCTGATCCACGGTTGCAACCAGAGTGCACACGAATATCCGCTTGAGCAGAGCTATGTGGCCTTGTTTGAAGCGCAGGTCGCGGCGCATCCGCAGCGGATCGCTGCCAGTTGCCTCGATCAGCAGCACAGCTTTTCCGAGCTGAACCAGCGCAGTAACCGACTCGGTCACGCCTTGGTCGCTGCCGGGGTCGGGCGCGATCAGCCGGTGGCGTTGCTGGCTGAACGCAACCTCGATTTGCTTGGCATGATCATCGGCAGCTTCAAGGCCGGCGCAGGTTATCTGCCGCTGGACCCGGGCCTGCCGACTCAGCGCCTGAGCCGCATCATCGACCTGAGCCGTACGCCGTTGCTGGTCTGCACCGAGGCGTGTCGTGAACAAGCCGACGCGTTGCTGGAAGAGTTCGGCTGTGCCAATCGACCTAAGCTGCTGGTCTGGGAAGATGTGCAGGCGAGCGATGTTTCGGTGGCCAATCCGGGCATCTACAGCGGCCCGGACAACCTGGCCTACGTGATCTACACCTCCGGCTCCACCGGTTTGCCGAAGGGCGTAATGGTCGAACAGCGCGGCATGCTCAATAACCAGTTGAGCAAGGTGCCGTACCTGAACCTGAGCGAGTCCGACGTGATCGCGCAGACCGCTTCGCAAAGCTTCGACATCTCGGTCTGGCAGTTCCTCGCCGCACCGCTGTTCGGCGCGCGGGTCGACATCGTGCCGAACACCGTCGCTCACGATCCGCAAGGTTTGCTGGCACATGTTTCGGTTCAGGGCATCACCGTGCTGGAAAGCGTGCCGTCGCTGATCCAGGGCATGCTCGCCCAGGAGCGCATGAGCCTCGACGGCCTGCGCTGGATGCTGCCGACCGGTGAGGCGATGCCGCCGGAACTGGCGCATCAATGGCTGCTGCGTTATCCGGACATCGGCTTGGTGAACGCCTACGGTCCGGCGGAATGCTCGGATGACGTGGCGTTCTTCCGCGTCGACATGGCCTCGACTCGCGGCAGCTACTTGCCGATTGGTACGCCGACCGACAACAACCGTTTGTACCTGCTCGACGGCGCGCTGGAGTTGGTGCCGCTGGGCGCAGTAGGCGAGTTGTGCGTTGCCGGCACCGGGGTTGGGCGCGGTTACGTCAGCGACCCGTTGCGCACCGCCCAGGTGTTTGTGCCCAACCCGTTTGGCGCACCGGGCGATCGCCTGTATCGCACCGGCGACCTGGCCCGCCGTCGCAGTGACGGCGTGCTGGAATACGTCGGGCGTATCGACCATCAAGTGAAGATTCGCGGCTACCGCATCGAACTGGGGGAAATCGAAGCGCGCCTGCATGAACAACCGGAAGTCCGCGACGCGGCGGTCGGTGTGCAGGAAGGTGCGAACGGTAAACATCTGGTCGGCTATCTGGTGGCTGCGGATTCAGCGCTCAACCCAGCCGAGCGCCTGGAACGCATCAAACAACGCCTGCGCGCCGAACTGCCGGAGTACATGGTGCCGCTGCATTGGCTGTGGCTGGACAAGATGCCGCTCAACGCCAACGGCAAACTGGACCGCAAGGCCCTGCCGGCGCTGGAGATCGGCCAGTTGCAGAGCCAGGACTACGAAGCGCCGCGCAATGAGCTGGAGCAAACCCTGGCCGCGATCTGGGCCGAGGTGCTGAAGGTGGAGAAGGTTGGTGTGCGCGACAACTTCTTTGAATTGGGCGGGCATTCGCTGCTCGCCACGCAGATTGCCTCGCGGGTACAGAAAACCCTGCAACGGGATGTGCCGCTACGGGCGATGTTCGAGTGCAGCACGGTGGAAGAACTGGCCGGGTACATCGATGGGTTGGCGGCCAGCGACATCACCGAGGAGAAGGTGGATCGGTTGAATGATTTGATGGCTGAGCTGGAGGGGCTTTGATGCTCTAGCGTCTGTGGCGGCCTCATCGCTGGCAAGCCAGCTCCCACAGGGATTTATGGTGGTTACAGATTTTGTGTTCACCACCGACCACTGTGGGAGCGGGCTTGCCCGCGATGGCGTCAGATAGGCCACCATCAATGCTGAATGTGCGGAGGTTCAAATTATCGAATCGATATCGAAGGTTTTCGCCGCCATCAAGCTATCGATGTGTCTTGGTCTGGGAGCCATGGCCAGTTGCTCGGCGGCCTGGTTTTGCGGGTGTGCCTGCCAGCGTGTCAGGCACTGGGCCAGTTGTTCGGGTTGAGCGCACAGCGCGCCATAGACATCTTCTTGCGTGATGTGCCGATAACGCAGGTTCGCCAGTCGCGTGCGGGTGGTTTTGATCTTGTCGATTTCCTGCTCGAGGGCTGTGATGAAGTTTTCCTGGCTGCGCACGTAAGCATCCGGCCTGGCTAGCAAATCACGTCGCTTGTCGCGCAGATTTTGCGTGACGACGACCAGTGATCCTTCTACGAACTCAAACTCTCGGGGGGTGACCAGCGAACGGTTAGACTCCGATGCTTCTTGCCAACGGCGTAGCACGGCCCAGCACGCCGGGATGTAGGCGCCCATCATGAAGTGGTTCCCGACCTGGAATATCTGCGCCAGCAATGATGGACGGTTCGGCAGGCCGTTATGTTGCTGCAGCGCCAAGGTACACGCGGCATGCTGGTTAATGACGTCACAACCTGGTTCCCAGAGGATCGAGGACATTTCCCTACCGTTAAACTGCACAGGCATGAAGTGGCGCAAGGTGCCGTGGTGTTCATAAGGCTCGCCGCTCAAGTTGGTGATGCCCGCAACGAATACCGATACGCCGAGCGGAACGTTGGTGAAGGCCAGCGCAGCCCCGGCGCCGAACACATCGGCCTTGGTGTTCATCCAGGTGCCGGGCACGCTGGGCACCGGGTCGTTGTGGTTGACCATGCGGTAGTGCACCAGCGGTTCAGCGCTTTTGACGAAGTTGGCGTCACCGGCGCGGGGGGCGCCGTAGGTGTAGAGCTGGAGGGTGTAATTGAAACCTTCACGTCCACGCAGCATTTCCGCGAGCAACAGTGCAACGGCGCCGCCGAGGCTGTGACCGCAAATCAAGATTTTTTGGCCGGCGTAAAATTTTTCGAGGTACTTCAGTGCAAAGTCGTATGCCTTCAGTGCACTCTCGTAGAAGCCACGGTGCACCTTGCTGTCGGTGCCCTCAAAAGGAACTTGGTATGCATCGGCATCGCGCAGGCCATCGGGGATATATTCAGAAGTACCCCGCACAGCAATCAGGATCAGTTCGTCGTTGTGGGTGATGAAAGCCTGGGTATCGGTGGATTTCGCCCCGATTTTTCTGTCGTCGAGAAAATGAACCTTGGCCGGGTGTTCCTGTTCATCTTCCAGCTCGGGATTGTTGACGTCATAGAGAACCGGGTCGAACGGCACGATCTCCAGTCGTTTTGAATACGGCACATCTTCATACAGCGGGTAGTAAGGTTTGGCTTGCTTCGACTCGATCCGCCACAATTCATCGAACGTGGCCAAGGCTTCACCAAACCAATTTCCCACGCTCGGTTGCAGCGGGAAGCTCACGGTGGTCTCTTTCACGGGGGTTTCTTCTGGCTTTTGACCAAAAGGGCAGTAACTCAAGGTGGCCATCAATGCGAGTTGGTAGAGGTTCAGCGCGCAGAATTCGGGGCCGGTCGACAGCATTGGGCGCAAGGCCCGCAGCGGTCGCACTTCCAGCACGGTGTGCTGCTGCGGCAACAGTGCAAGGCCGAGCTTGCCATGTTCGCCCATGATTTTTGTCCGTCCCAGGCCATCCGGGCGACTGAGCTCTGGAGGTAAATGCGAAACATGCTTGACCAGATGACGCACTTCCACCTGGAGGAACTCATCGGCGCAGGCTTGGGCGGGGTTTTCCATGGTGCGGGTTGCGTCTGAGTTCAGATAGCGGGTTTGCTCGGCGCGTACCTGGAGTTCGGTGATTTTTAAGGGGTAGTGGGGTCTCGTCTGTAAGTCTTTATACAGCTGTTCTGTACCTTCGTACGTATCGTGGAAAACCAGCGCAATCGGCCCGGCAAAATGGTTGGTGACTGTTCCCGTGCCCGTGATATCGAGATAGCCGCTGTACTTCTGCCCCTCCGAATCGATCACCGTATAGACCAGTCCGGCATACGGTTCGCCAGAACCAGACTCGTCGACCAGTTGAAAGCTGCTCCACTTGCCTTGTACCGGGCATGACAGCACTCTGCTACCCAAACCTGATGACAACTCTTTATCCATTGACGTCATGTCCAAATCTCCTTATTCCGTGCAGCCGGGGTAAATGGTGCAGACGCGGCCATCCGGCATCTTGAAGTGGCTGAAATCCGTGTAATTGCCATTGCAATAGGCACGTTGGTCCTCAAAACCTTTGCCCATGCAGCGCTTCCAGCCCCCGGGCACTTCGACCCAGGTGTCTCCCCAGCCAGGCCGCTCTTCTTTAGCCAGCGTGATCTTCATTTTCACGACCTTACCCGGCAGTTGATCGAGGGTGTACGCCGAGAACGGACGACCCTTTCCCAAGTCGCCTTGTGCGTTGGTTTTTTTGCAGTCGAGTATTTTGACGATGCGCCGCGAGGCTCCCGCGGTGCGAAACAACCATTGGCACTCGCCGAAAAACGTACTTTCACCCGAGTCGCTGAAAGTGCGCTGGTACTGCGCCTCCAACTCATACCGAACGGCGACGTTGGCGTTGTCGCCGCCAAAATCTCCCCGGGTTTTGCCGTAGGAGGCATTGATCTCCAACTCAATGCGCCTGATTACCAAAGGGCAGCCGCTGACCGTTCTGTACAAGGCAACTTCGGATGTAGGTGCGTAGGATTCACGCCATTTCAAGTTATACCCAACCTCAGTGTTCCTCCCGCCGGGTACCGTGCAGGTTTCACCTTTGGCTGGCACATACACGGCAATGGCCTGATACGCGAAACCAAGCGGCAAATCCGCCGTGAAAGTGAAGGTATTCGGCTGGCTGGCGCAGCCGGCGGTCAGCGCGAAACAACCACTCAGAATTGTCGTGCGCAACGCAGAGGTGAATCGCAAGTGTGGGTTAGCGTCGAACATCCAATGTTCCTTGTCCGGTGACATGGCACAGACTCCGGGGCCCGGATGTGAAAGACCTTCCATGGCCAGATCACAACACGACGTGTCGGAGTCGTTTCCGTGCAACGTTAACAAGAGACTCAATGAATTGATGTCAGACGCTTCCCAAATTGCAGTCTGCTACTCGGATGTTATCGACGGAGTTCACTCGAGGAGGGCACTCCTGCACTCTGCTGCCCAAACCTGAGGACAACTCTTTATCCATTGACGTCATGTACAAATCTCCTTTTATTCCATGCAGCCTGGGTAAATGGTGCATTGGCGTCCGTCGGGCATTTGAAAGCCGCTGAAGTCTTTGTAGTTGCCGTAACAAAACGCGTACTGGTCTTCGAAGTTGTCGCCCATGCACCTCTTCCAGCCGTTAGGCACCTTGACCCAGGTGTCGCCAATGGCGGGGCGTTCCTCTTTAGCCAGCGTGATCTTCATTTTCACGACCTTGCCCGGCAGTTGATCGAGGGTGTACGCCGAGAACGGGCGACCCTTTCCCAAGTCGCCTTGCGCATTGGTTTTTTTGCAGTCGAGGATTTTTCTGAGGATGCGGGGCTTGCCCGAGGTGCGGAACCACCATTGGCACTCGCCGAAAAACATACTTTCACCCGAGTCGCTGAAAGTGCGCTGGTACTGCTCTTCCAACTCATCCCGAAAGGCAACATTGGCGCTGTCCGCGCTAAACTCTCTGCGGGTTTTGCCATAGCTCGCATTGATATCCAGCTCAATGCGCCGGATCACCAAGGGGCAGCCTTTGCGCGTGCGGCGGATGGTGATTTCGGCATCCGGCTCGTATTGCGTTCGCCATTCCCGATTGAACGTGGGCGCTATGTTGTCGCGGTTCTCAACGGTGCAGGTTTCACCCTTGGCGGGAACGTAGTAGACCGTTGCGACGTAAGCGAAACCGGGCGGTAAGTCCGCGGTGAAAGTGAAGGTATTCGGCTGGCTGGCGCAGCCGGCGACCAACACGATGCAGCCACCCAGGCCCGCGGCTCGCCAAACACCGTTCATCACGGCATCACCCCCCGCAGTACGTACACCCGCTCAAAATGTTCAGCCGGCGTTTCCCCGGCACGCACCTGCCAATGCGCTGCGAGGGTATAGGCCGGTGCCTGCAGACTCTGGACCAGCAGAAACTCCAATTGCTGCGGCTCATGCCAGCCCCATGCATCCGCTTGCGCCAGCCGATCGCGCAGCCAGACGTCCGGGTCGTGCAGTTCGGCGAGGTCGGCGTAGGCTTTTACATGCTCGGCCAGCAGGTAGCGATGGGCATTGATCCGCAGGATTTCGTTCGCCTGTGAAGGGTGAACCGGTGTGCGCAACCACAAGGGGTCGCTGGGCACGGGATAACTGTCGGGGGCAGGGTTGTTGGCAGTTTTCCAGTCTGCGCCATCCCAGTAGCAGACACTGACCGCCGGCCCGAGGTAGGGCGAATAAGTCTCGGCGGATAATTGTTCGAGGGCTCGGGCCAACACCCGATTGTCGTGAAAGCGATACAGCGCCTGGTGCGGGCGCGTACCGATGAGCAACCGTTCATGCCAGTGTTTGATCAGTTTGGGCAGGTCACCTTTTTGCAGGCTGGCCAGCCATCCCCAGTCGCGCTGCGGATGCTTGAGGAGTTGATCGATGCGACCGTCGCCGGGCTGGTCGAGGGTGAAGATGAACGGTCCGGCATCCGCCAGATCAGCGATGTCAGTACCCTCGTAGACACTCACGTATTGCTCGAATTGGCTGGAGCTCAATAGCAACTGGCGAATGTCGCGTTCATTTTCCGAGTCCAGTATCAAACACAACGAATGACCAGAACGTTGCTGATCAGACATCCAGTGGCGGGGAAACGAGTCGGTCATGCGATGGCTCCTTTGGGCAGGCAGATACCTTCGCGACAGGCTTCACAAATCGGGCAAAAGTCCGAAGCCATCATCTTGCTGGCCGTCATTAATGCGCTTTGGCTGGGTGCTAACAGGGGAGGCAGTTGCGGTGGCGCTGATAGCGCGTCAACCAGCCCGGGTGCCGATATGGCTGAGCCCGGCACCGGAGCGCCACCGATCTGTATATCGCTGCTGCTGAAAATACCGCCAAGGCCCATCACGATGTGCTGGCCTCCGATCCGCAAGCTGATGCTGGTGCCCGCCTCAAGAACCAGATGCTGACCCGCCTTGATGCAGACCTGCTCGCCCACATCGATGACCAGGGATTGATCGACGCGGGTGTGGCTGTTGCTGGCGATGTGTACCTTGCGATCGCCCCTGACGGTGCGGTGCTCTTGAGCCTCCAGCACCGTAACGCTGTTGCCCTTGACCGTTTCCCGACGCTCATTGCCCACTTCGAGGCGGCTGTCGTTTTCGATCTTCTGTTCCATGTCGCGTTGGGCGCGCAGGTAGATCAACTCCCGGCCGACGCGATCCTCAAGATGCAGTTCGTTGAAGCCTGTGCTGTTCGGTGAACTGCGGGATCGAAATACACTGCGGGTCTTGTGTTCCGGCAGTTCGTAGGCCGGCGGGTTGATGCTGTTGATCAGGCAGCCGCTGATCACGGGATGGTCGGGGTCACCCTCCAGGAAACTGACGAGCACTTCCATGCCCACTCTTGGCAGGGTGACGCTGCCATGGGCATTGCCCGCTGAACTGGAGGCCACCCGCAGCCAGCAACTGCTTTTATCGTCATGCCGGCCTTGGCGATCCCAGTGAAACTGCACCTTGACCCGACCGTATTGGTCGCAATAGATCTCCTCGCCTTTGGCACCGGTGACCGTGGCGGACTGACTACCGAGCATTCGAGGTTTTTCGTGGCGCAGGGGCGGGCGGTAAAAAACGTCCCAGGGCGTGGCGAGAAAGCGGTTGCGATAACCCTGAACAAAGTCATTTCCCAGGCCGGTTGTATCGTGGTCAGCGTTTTCTTCGAGTACGCCAGGTTGTCGGCCTTCATGGCTGATTTTTGTCAGTAGCCACAGATCATTCAATTCGCTGATCGGATGGTCGGATAGCTGTAGAAAATAACCGGCAACCAGGGCCGGTTGATCGCTTTCTCCCTCGGCCAGACGGTGATCGGCGCGGTGGCGTTCCAATGCTCGTTGACTCAGCAGTTTGCCGCGCTCGCCCTGGGTGAAACGGCCCGGGTAAACATAATCTTCCAGATTCGGCTCAGCGTAACCGGGCTTGGCTCGGTACTCGGATTCCAGCAATCTGCTGGCTTTTTTAAAGTCGTAATCGCGGTGTGTGGTGCGACTGGTTCGGGCGACCATTTGCAGCTTGAACTGCTTGATGACCGGCTCTTCGGCAACCATGCCGCTGTCTTGTCGATATGGCGTCGTGCCTTCAATCCGGGGGAATACTGACTGACTGTCGCCAAACACCAGCAGATGTTTTTCGCGGCTATGACAGAAGTGATAGTGCAGGCCTTCCTCTTCGCAGAGGCGCTGGATGAAGTGCAAATCCGACTCCCGGTATTGCACGCAGTATTCGCGAGGAGGATATGCCGAGACCAGATGAAACTCGTGAAACTCACGGTGCAGGCCGTGATCCTCCAGTACTTGCGCAATGATCTGCGGGACGGTCAGTTGTTGGAAAATGCGCTGGTTGGTTCGGTGCGCCAGATTGGTCAGCTGAGGTACCAGCGTCAGGCTGTAACGAGTCAGGCGTTTGCCGCCATCGCCACGGGCGACGCGACTGACTTGGCCGTGAATGCCATTGCCATGCTCGTTGAAGGCCAGGAAAGCCTGTTTATGCAGCAGGTTTTCCAGGTCCAGATCGGGTCGTTCGCTAACCAGTTCGATCTCGAAGGCGTAGGGTTCACTGATGTACTCGTTGCCTGTGAACTCAAGGACCTGAAAGTCGTGTTCATAGTCAGTGATGGTGAGGGTGAAACGGGTATCGGGGCGCGTATTGAACATTCATGACTCCTTGTCCTGCAACGTGGCACTGACTCCAAGGCGTAGTTCCAGCGCGTGCAAAAAAGTCTTCCTTGACCTGATTACACGCAATCGCCCTGAAGTCCGGTTCAGTGCAACGCTATCAAGGCTGCCGATGAATTGATGTCAGACGCTTCCCAAATGCTGTTACAAATCACCAACGAAAATCCGCGTCCCAGTGCGTCGCATCAAGGCCAAAGGCTGAAACGTTTGGATGATTGACGGCCAATGGCGCACGGCTCAGTCTTGGCATTCCAATTTTGGCGAGTAGACAGTCAATGCCCTTCGTAACGATAGATGGACAACCCCTCCACTACATCGACCAAGGCAGCGGCCCGGCCGTCCTGCTGGCCGGCAGTTACCTGTGGGACCAGGCCATGTGGGCGCCGCAGATTGCCGCGTTGTCGCAGCAGTACCGGGTGATCGCCCTGGACCTGTGGGGCCACGGTGAATCCGGGCCGTTGCCCGCAGGCACGACTTCGCTGGACGATGTGGCGCGTCAGGCCTTGGCGCTGCTTGATCATCTGGATATCGATCGGGTGACGCTGGTCGGGCTGTCGGTCGGCGGAATGTGGGGCGTGCGTCTGGCGTTGTCGGCACCGCAGCGGCTCAACGGGTTGGTGCTGATGGACACTTACGTCGGCGTCGAACCGGAGCCAACTCGCCAGTACTATTTCTCGTTGTTCGACATGATCGAGCAAACCGGTGTGATCGCGCCGCAGCTGCTGGACATCGTAGTGCCGATTTTCTTCCGTCCGGGTATCGACCCGCAGTCGGCGCTTTATCAGGACTTCCGCGCCAAGCTTGCTGCACTACCACCGGAGCGCTTGCGCGAAAGCATCGTGCCGATGGGGCGGATTACCTTTGGCCGGGATGATCTGTTGCCGCGATTGGGCGAGTTGGATGCGGCGAATACGCTGGTGGTGTGCGGTGATCAGGACAAGCCGCGGCCACCATCGGAGGCCCATGAAATGGCGGAGTTGATCGGTTGCGAGTGCGTGCTGGTGCCGGAGGCGGGGCATATTTCCAATCTGGAGAATCCGGGGTTTGTCACCGCCGAACTGCTGAGGTTTTTAGCCGAGAGAACTTAGTCGAAGCTACTGACGCCATCGCGAGCAAGCTCGCTCCCACAGGTAATC